>JBNJDI010000014.1:0-35160 GCA_051744725.1 Pseudomonadota bacterium
TCATGTTCGCGCTTCTGGACACTGACGTTTGTGTGAGTAAAAACACCCTGCTGACAGCATGCGCAACCCCGGGTTGATTGCGTATGCACAGCCCCTAGGTCGTTCCCGCTGCCTGGTTCGTTTGTTCCCAGTAATCGTAGTACCAGTCTGCCAGGTCCGTGTCAGCCTCAACACCCTGACCATTCCTGTAGGCCATGTGCAGAATCATGGCGGCCCAAGGGTAATCCTCATAGCAGCTCAGGGCGTGGGAAACGGCTTCCTCGTATGCCGAGTGGCGCCACAGAACGCCCGTCAGAATGTGCCTGGCTGCTGCCTCATGGTCGGGATAGGCCACTGCCTGTCTCAGGTGCGTCAGGGCCTGCTCCTTGCGATTGTGCCCCCTTGCCCTGTCGTGATGCAGTATCGTCTCTCCCAGTCGCAGATGGAATTCGCCCCTGTCCTTGTCGGAACACTGGGTATGGGATAGCAGCGCTTTATAATCCCGCTCAGCACCGCGAAAATCCTGGTCGCGAATAACGCGGTCTGCGCGGGGATCAGGGACTCCGTGAAGGTTCATATGCGCACGAAATCTGAGCGCCCGGAAATGCCCAGCGTCAGCAGCCTCATCAATGAACCGCAGCGCATCGGCAATGGCCTTCTTCCTCGTCGCACGCTTTGTGCGGAGCAGCTTCCGTGCCCCCTCATAACCGCGATACAGCACCAGATCAGCAAAGTCGACACGCGCCTCGTTGTCGCCCTGCGTGGCGAGTTCTTTGATGGCAGAGCCATCTCTCGACTGGAATAGATCGTCGTTGTTACCCATGGATCAGTCACGCAACTTTCAGTCTTCAATACTGAATTGCCCACCACCGGAACCGAGGCTGCCATGCTCCAAGCGGATTTTGACTTCGAGGTTATGGCGGGAATCGGCGTTCGCCAGCGCTTCTTCCTGGCTGATTCGACCCTGATGGTAAAGTTCGAGGATGGCCTGATCAAAGGTCTTCATGCCCTGCTCCGGGCTCTTTTCCATGACTTCGCCGATACCATCGATCTCGCCCTTGTTAATAACGTCCGTGATGTACGGGCTGGCGAGCATGACTTCCACGGCTGCCGCGCGCTTACCGTCTGTTCCCTTGAGCAGGCGCTGTGAAACTACCGCTTTCAGATGCATGCTCAGGTCCATGAACAGCTCCCGGTGGGTGTTTTCCGGGAAAAAGTTCACGATCCGCCGCATGGTCTGGTCGACATTGCTCGCATGCAGTGTTGCTAAACAGAGGTGACCGGTCTCTGCATAGGTCAGCGCCTGCTTCATGGTTTCCCGGTCCCGTATTTCCCCAATCATGATCACGTCCGGCGCCTCCCGCATGGCCCGGCGTAATGCTTCAGTGTAGGAATGGGTATCCACCCCGACTTCCCGCTGGTTAACAAGGCTGTGCTTATGGCTGTGGGTATACTCGATAGGGTCCTCGATGGTGAGGATATGCCCTGTTCTGTGGCTGTTGCGGTAATCGATCATGGCGGCGAGGGTTGTAGACTTCCCGGACCCGGTGGCACCAACCACCAGAATCAGTCCCCGGGGTTCCATGATCAGCTGCTCCAGCACTTTCGGCAGGCCCAGCACTTCCATGCTGGGTATTTCGGTTTCGAGATGGCGGATGACCATGGCCACCTCGCCCCGCTGCCAGAATACGTTCACCCGGAATCGACCAATCTGGTTCACACCCAGCGCCATATCCAGTTCAAGATTCTTTTCAAATTCTCCGCGCTGTTTATCATTCATTACGGAGTATGCGAGCTCCTTTACAGTTCCTGCCGGTAAAGGTTTCTGAGTGATTGGGCCCGTTTTCCCCTCGACCTTCAGCATCACTGGCGCACCGGTAGAAAGGTAAAGATCGGAAGCGCCTTTATCGGCCATGACTTTGAGATAAGCGGGCAATTCCATGGGAACTCCTTGAAGTGTCCGGATCAGGAAAGACGGATACGATAGACCTCGGCGACCGAAACACTGCCATCCCGGGCTTTGCTCAACGCGTGACTGGTCAGAGGCACCATTCCAGAGGCGAGGGCCTGCTTTTCCAGTTCATCCACCGAGGTTCCCGAAACAACCATATTCCGCAATTCCTGGCTGAGAACCATGAGTTCGTATACCGCCAGCCTGCCAGAAAACCCGGTGTCGTGGCAGCTGCGACAGCCTTTACCCCTGTAGAACACCTCGTCGTTGCCGATGCCAAGGGCTACCCGCACCCAGGGATCCACCGTTTCTTCCTCGATGCAATCGGGGCAATTGCGCCTCACCAGCCGCTGGGCGAGAACCCCATTCAGGGTCCCGCTGATGAGGTAGTCTTCGATGCCCATATCGATCAGCCGCATTACGGTAGCGGCGGCACTGTTCGTATGCAGTGTACTTAAAACAAGGTGACCGGTGAGTGCGCTCTGGACCGCGATCTGGCCGGTTTCTCTGTCGCGTATTTCGCCAACCATGATGATATCGGGGTCATGGCGAAGCATGTTCCGCAACGCACCGGCAAAGGTGAAACCCGCCTTTTCGTTGACCTGCATCTGCTCGATGCCATCCATATGATATTCCACGGGGTTCTCCACCGTCAGAATATTCACACTCTTGGAACGCAATTCATGCAGTGCCGCGTACAGCGTTGTGCTTTTCCCGGAACCGGTCGGCCCGGTGATGAGCAACATCCCCTGGCTGCGATGGATGAGATCCACAAAATGTTGCCGGTCAGCGTCGGAAAACCCCAACTCATCGATCGATTTGAGCCCCTGCTGGGTATTAAGGATCCGGATGACGACACTTTCACCCTGAATGGTGGGCATCACTGAGATTCGCAGATCCACATCCTGTTTTTCCCAACGCACCGAGGCGCGCCCATCCTGAGGGGTACGGCGTTCGGTAATATCCATGCCAGCAATAATCTTGATCCGACTGACGGCCGCCGCCAGCATCCCTTTATTGAATCGTTTGATGCGAATCATGTCGCCATTCAGGCGATACAGAAGCTGGACATAGTCCTCTCGCGGACTCAGGTGAATATCAGAAGCCTTCTGTCGGATGGCGTCACGGATGACAGAATTTACAAACCGGATGACAGGCTTTTCCTGCCCCAGCTTCTCAATAGCCTGCTGGTTGGGTTGATCGGCAGGCGTTTCCACCAGCTCCATCTCCAACTCTTCAGCCGCTTCCTCACTCTCGGCCGCGCCGTAATAGCGCTCAATCTCACGGGCAACTTCGTTTTTGCTTGCAAGAACGTATTTAACCGGGTAGCCCGCGAGGAAGTTCAGTATATTGAGCGCCTCGGTGTCGGATGGATTGCTTAATGCCACCACCAGTCGGCGTTCGTGGAACATGAGTGGCAAGATGCCCAGGCGGGCAGCGGTGGTCGCAGGGATAAACTTGATGGCTTCAGGGTCGATATCGAATCCGTCGAGACGGGCGAACGGAACACCAAGTTTATAGGCCAGGGCGCGCTGAACGCTTTCTTCGGCAACAAGTCCCTTGTCGATCAGAATCTGGCCGATCGGCTGCGTGGGCTCTGATCGTTTCTGATGAAGCGCAAGATTCAGTTGCTCACTGTCGAGTGCTCCGGACTGGACGAGGATGTCGCCAATGGTTTTTCTCAGCGTCCTGTCATAGCCCGTTCGCTCAATGGTTCTGTAGCGATCCAGCGCGTCTTTTAATTGCTGCGTTGACGCCACGTCCACAAAGCCCAGTGACAAGGGGCCTTCGTCGGGCTCCGAACCCAAGGACGCCTCTTCAGGAGCACTGGGTGCTTGTTGCCCGGCTTGCGCTGTTGCAGCCTGAATTTCAACGTGCCCGAGTTTGTAGGTCTGGATGGCCTGCCAGGGAATAAAACGCTCTACCCAATGTGCCCTGTCGGACGCATGCCAGACTTCCACGCCACTGGCGATGACAGCAGCGGAAATCATCACGCCGCTGAGCGTCTGGCCATTCACAAGATTGATAATGTAGTTCTGGAATTCTTCACGCTTGCCCAACCGGCTTGCGTGTAGCGGTCGATCCACATGGGCAATCCGTGGCCACTCGAGTTTGATGGCGCTTTCGTCCTGAGGTGATGCCAGAGTGATTTGGCCGGAATTGGGCTTCCAGGCGCAGACGGTCCCAACGCGTTGATTACCGTCCAGATAATAGATCGTTGCCTGTGCCATGGAAGTCCCTCAATCAGAAAGCGCGTCGCGTTGCTACTCGTGCGCCAATGACATTATTGAGTCGTTATCTCCGCGCGGGCATAGCCGCCACGTTCTGATGGAAGTTGGCGGTTGATGGTGTTTAACGCTGTGCCCAGAGTTTGGGCAGTCTGTCATATTTTTCCACGATAACAACATTGCCTGGTCAAGTCTGAAACGACCGATGGTCGTACCAACCAGCACAAAGAGCGCTGCAAGCGGGCAGGGTCTGACAGCGCCCGCGGATGTATCAATGCGGCGGTGGACGACGGGAATGCCCGGGCAGTGACCGAGAACGTACCGGATCCGTTGATGACGCAAACCATAAACGCGACGCTTGAGACCTGTTACCAGGTTCTGTCCAGCATCCCGGATGCAGCACTTGTGGTGGATGAGTCCGGAGACATCGTCAGGGCCAACGAAGTGGCAGTGGCGCTCTTTGGCGGGGACGGTGTGAGAACCCACAGGAGGCAGCGTTAAGACGCTCAAATAACTCGAAAGGAATTGGTCGGGGCGGCAGGATTTGAACCTGCGGCCTCTGCTCCCCCAGAGCAGCGCGCTACCAAGCTGCGCCACGCCCCGACCCGGGTAGTGCTGCGTGAACAGCGGCGCAAATAATAACGGATGGTGCGGTTAAATGAAAGGGGTCAGTCCAGGGCTCTGCCCAATTCCTTCAGCGCCACAAGCCGCGCGATATAGGAAACCTTCGCACCCAGCCCGAAGATGAGCATGCATACGTGAGCGGCGATCTGGCCCACCATGTTGATGTGGTCAGCGAAGGGATAGGCAACGAGTACAGAGGCGCCGATGACTAAAAGACAGAGCGCAATAGCGCTGTTGGCGATGAGAAGAAGACGTTCCATGGGATAAGCTGCCATACGATTCGCCTTTCATGAATCATAACAGGTTTGGCAGGACGCTGATTCAAGTCACAGAAGGGGTTCAGGTATTGAGAACGTTCAGCACGTCTTCCAGCTCGGTGATCATCTGGCGGATAAGCTGTTTGTACTGGGTATCCTCTTCCTTGGTGTCTTCGCTGCTCAGCTTCTGCTTGGCGCCACCGATGGTGAAGCCCTGGTCGTAAAGCAGACTCCGGATCTGGCGGATCAGCAACACGTCCGCACGCTGGTAGTAGCGCCGGTTGCCGCGGCGCTTGACCGGATTGAGCTGCGGGAACTCCTGTTCCCAGTAGCGCAGCACATGCGGCTTCACGTAGCACAGATCCGCCACCTCACCGATGGTGAAGTAGCGTTTGCCCGGAATGGCCGGCAGTTCGTTATTGTGGCTGGGTTCCAGCATAGGCTTCTACTTTCTGCTTGAGCTTCTGTCCGGGCCGGAAGGTCACGACGCGCCGTGCGCTGATCGGGATCTCCTCCCCCGTCTTGGGGTTGCGCCCCGGGCGCTGGCGCTTGTCCCTGAGATCAAAGTTGCCGAAGCCGCTGAGCTTGACCTGCTCATTATGGCCCAGCGCCTCGCTGATCTCGCCGAAGAACGCCTCCACCATCTCCTTGGCTTCACGCTTGTTCAGACCCAGCTCCTCATAGAGCCGTTCCGCCATGTCCGCCTTGGTCAGTGCTGCCATTCGCTAACTCCTCAACTGCGCTCCCAGCCTTGTGCTCAGTGCGTTGGTCACGCCATCCAGCAGTTCCTGGACTTCCGCGTCACCCAGGGTGCGCTCGGGGTGCTGCCAGAACAGGCTCAGCGCCAGGCTCCTGCAGCCCTCCTTCACGTGTTCGCCCTGATAAACGTCGAACACCCTGAGCCCGGTCAGCAGCTCGCCGGCCGCTTCCCGGGCCACATTCTCAACGGCCGCCCATTCCGTTTCCTCATCCACAAGCATAGCCAAATCACGGCGAACTTCAGGAAATTTTGAAAAAGCTTTGAAATGAGGGACATGCCCGTTGAGAACTGATTCCAAGCTTAGTTCATAAAGACAGACGTTGCCATTCAGATCCAGTGATTTCTGGATTCCCGGATGCAGCGTGCCAATCCAGCCCACGGGCTGACCGTCGCTGTAGACCCGCGCCGATTGGCCCGGATGCAACGCCGGATGGCGCTCGCGGGCGAAACGGAAGCTCTGCCCCAGCATCGCGCCCAGGGATTCCAGGTCCCCCTTGGCATCATAGAAGTCCACTTCCCGGTTGCCGTTGACCCAGTTCTCACTGGCGACCGGTCCACTGAGCAATGCGCTCAGCATGCCTTCCTGTTCAATGGACTGTTCCCTGCGCTCGAACCGCAGTCCGGTCTCAAACAGCCGTACCCGGTGCTGCTGGCGTTTCTGGTTGTACGCCAGCGTCTCCAGGAGCCCGGGCCAGAGACTGGAACGCATGACCGCCATGTCCGCGGAGATGGGGTTCGCCAGCTCAATGCCCTCTGCCTCCGGGCTGACCTGCTTCTGCTGTTCCGGCGAGATGAAGCTGTAGGTGATGGCTTCCTGGTAACCCAGGGCCACCAGATGATCCCGCACCCGGTCCAGCGGCCGGCGGGATTCCGGCTCGGCGCGCAGGCGCAGGCGCCCTTCGGGCTCGGTGACCGGCATGCGGTTGTAACCGTAGATGCGCCCGATCTCCTCGATCAGGTCCACTTCCAGCGCAATATCGAACCGGAAGCTGGGGACTTCCACCTCCCAGCCATCGCGGTACAGGTGCACCACCCGCAGCCCCAGGCGGGCGAGGATTTCCTCGGTGGTGGTGCGGTCGATGGTCATGCCCAGCACCGTGTTGACCCGTTGTTCCCGCAGATGGACGGTCTGCTGGGCAGGCAGGTGCTGCTCGCTCACCACCTCAATGACTTCACCCGGCTCACCACCGACAATGGAAATCAGCAGCGCTGTGGCCCTTTCTGTGGCGGCCCGCTGCAGGCGCCAGTCCACGCCACGCTCAAAGCGGTGCGAGGAATCCGTATGCAGCCCATGGGCTCGCGCCTTGCCCGCAAGCCCGACCGGATCGAAGAAGGCGCTTTCGAGGACGATATCCCGGGTCTGCTCCGACACGCCGGACCCTTCGCCGCCCATGATACCGGCCAGCGCCACGGGGTTGCTGTGATCCGCAATCACCAGGTTGTCCGCGCCCAGGGTCAGTTCCTGACCGTCGAGAAGGGTCAGTTTCTCCCCTTCCGAGGCCATGCGCACGACGATGCCCCCCTGTACATGAGCGCGGTCGAAGGCGTGCATGGGCTGGCCCAGCTCAAGCATCACGTAGTTGGTAACGTCCACGACCGGGTCGATGCTGCGGATACCCGAACGGCGCAGGCGTTCCTTCATCCAGACCGGCGTTTCCACGGCAACATTCACGTTACGGATAATGCGCCCGACATAACGCGGGCAGGCCGCGGCGGCATCCACCCGGATGGAGGGGATCTCGGAATGCACGGCCGGAACCGGCTCGGGCACCAGATCCTCGAAGGGCTCTTCGGTCAGTGCCCCGAGATCCCGTGCCACACCACGAATCGAGAGGCAGTCGCTGCGGTTCGGCGTCAGATCCACATCCAGGCTCTGATCGTCCAGCTGCAGCCATTGCCGCAGATCCGCGCCAGGCTCGGCCTCGGCGGCCAGCTCCATCAGGCCCTCGCTGGCATCGGACAGCTCGAGCTCCGACTCGGCGCAGAGCATGCCGTTGGAGGTCTGACCCCGCACCTCGGTGCGCCGGATCGCCATCCCCCCGGGCAGGCTGGCACCGGGCCGCGCCAATGGTGCCCTGAGACCGACCCGGACATTGGGCGCCCCGCAGACCACATCCAGGGTTTCCCGGCCGTCCCAGACCCGGCACAGGCTGAGCTTGTCCGCCTCCGGATGGGGCTCAACCGCCGTCACTTGCCCGACAACGACCCCCTCGAAGGCACCGGCAACCGGCTCAACCTCGTCCACTTCCAGGCCGGCCATGGTTATGGCCTCAACCAGTTCGTTGCTGCTCATGCGGGGGTTGACCCATTCCCGCAACCACTGTTCGCTGAACTTCATCGGTCTGAATCCTGTTTATTCCAATCGGGCTTCAACGGAACTGGCGCAGGAAGCGCAGATCATTCTCAAAGAACTGGCGCAGATCGGTCACGCCATAGCGCAGCATGGCCAGGCGCTCCACACCCAGCCCGAAGGCAAAGCCGGACCACTGTTCCGGGTCCACACCGCAGTTCTCGAATACCCGGGGATGGACAACCCCGCAGCCCATCACCTCGAGCCACTTGGTGCTACCATCCGCTTCCCGGCCCCATTCGATATCCACCTCTGCGGAAGGCTCCGTGAAGGGGAAATAGGAGGGCCGGAAGCGCACCGCCAGGTCCTTTTCAAAGAACGCCCGCAGGAAGGCTTCAATGGTGCTCTTGAGATCCGCGAAGCTGGCATGGCGATCCACCAGCAGCCCTTCCACCTGGTGGAACATGGGCGTGTGGGTGAGGTCCGAGTCACAGCGATAGACACGCCCCGGGCAGATCATGCGGAACGGCGGCTCACCGTTTTCCATGGTGCGGATCTGTACCGGCGAGGTATGGGTTCTCAGTACCGTGCCCGGATTGAAGTAGAAGGTGTCGTGCATGGCCCGGGCCGGGTGGTGCTCCGGAATGTTCAGGGCCTCGAAGTTGTGGTGGTCGTCCTCGATCTCGGGCCCTTCCGCCACCTCATAGCCGGCACCACCGAAAATCGCCTCGATACGGCGCAGCGTACGCGTCACCGGGTGCAGTCCACCCGCATCACGCCCGCGCCCCGGCAGGGTCACGTCGATGGATTCGGACGCAAGCCGGGCCTCCATGGCCTCCGCTTCGAGCCGTTCCTTCTTTTCAGCGAGCGCGTTCTGGACCTGCTCCTTGGCCTGGTTGATGCGCTGGCCCGCCGCCGGGCGTTCCTCGGCACTGAGCTGCCCAAGCGTCTTGAGCAGGGCCGTGAGATGGCCTTTTTTGCCCAGGTAGTCAACGCGGACCTGTTCAAGCTGCTTCAGGTCCGTACTCGCCTCAACCGCGTTCAGCCCCTGCTCGAGCAGGGATTCCAGGTTCTCCATGCAACGGACTCCAAAAAAATAGGGGAAGAGCGTGCTCTTCCCCTACTGATCCAGGTTGGGCCCTGACGGGCCGGTTTTCAGCGGACGATGAAGAGCTCAGGCCGCCAGAGCGGTCTTGGCCTTTTCCACCACTGCCGAAAACGCCTGCTTCTCATTCATCGCCAGATCCGCCAGAACCTTGCGATCAATCTCGACGTTGGCCTTCTTGAGGCCCGCGATCAGGCGGCTGTAGGACAGCCCGTTGGCGCGCGCGCCGGCATTGATACGGGCGATCCACAGCGCACGGAACTGACGCTTGCGCTGCTTACGGTCGCGATAGGCGTACTGCTTCGCCTTGATGACCGCCTGTTTCGCAACACGATACACACGGCTCCGGGCACCGTAGTAGCCCTTCGCCTGCTTCATGACCTTCTTGTGACGACGACGCGCCACGACACCACGTTTAACGCGAGGCATAATCCAATCCTTCTATCTACTGACCTGATTCTGTTTACTGGCGAAGCATGCGACGGACATGAACCTCGTCGCTCTTGTGCACCTGAGTCGTACCGCGAAGCTGACGCTTCCGCTTGGGACTCTTTTTGGTCAGGATATGACTGGTATGCGACTGCTTGCGCTTGAAGCCGTTGGCCGTCTTCTTGAAGCGCTTGGCCGCCCCGCTGTTGGTTTTCATCTTGGGCATTTCAACTACTCCGCATTCGGTATCAGATAATGATGGATGACGGCTCGCAGAGAGGCCGTCATTTCTTCTTACGGGGGGCAACCACCATGGTCATCTGACGACCTTCCATCTTGGGCCGCTGCTCAACCTGAGCCAGCTCCTCGATGTCGGATTCCACACGCTGCATGAGCTGCATGCCGATTTCCTGGTGCGCCATCTCACGTCCGCGGAAGCGGATGGTGACCTTGCCTTTATCCCCTTGCTCAAGGAAACGTATCAGGTTGCGCAGTTTGACCTGATAATCCCCTTCTTCAGTTCCAGGCCGGAATTTGACTTCCTTGATCTGGATCTGTTTCTGCTTCTTCTTGGCCGCTGCCCGGGCCTTCTTCTCCTCGAACAGCTTCTTGCCATAATCCATGATCCTGCAGACCACGGGGTCCGCGTCGGAAGCCATCTGGACAAGATCCAGCTCAACCTCCGCGGCTTTTTCGAGCGCCTCTTCCAGAGGCACGATACCCACTTGATTGCCTTCTGAATCGATCAGGCGAACTTCGGATGCATCGATGTTCTCGTTGATCGGTGGACGCTGGTTGCGGCCACCACGCGGGTTCGACTTTTTGATAGTTAGGTCTCCGTTTCGACTCTGCCCTTGCGTTTGGATTCCGTCTCCAGACGGCCCTGGAGCTCCTCCAGAGTCATGGTACCCAGATCCTCGCCAGTGCGGGTCCGGACAGCCACCTCGCCTTTCTCGACTTCCTGATCGCCAACCACGACCAGGTAGGGTACCTTGTCAATCGTGTGCTCGCGAATTTTAAAGCCGATCTTCTCGTTTCTCAAGTCAGCATGGGCGCGAAAGCCCGATTCCTCAAGCTTCCCGGCCAGATTGCGGGCGTATTCCGCCTGATTGTCCGTGATGTTGAGAACCGCCACCTGCAGGGGAGCCAGCCACAGCGGGAAGGCACCCTCGTATTCCTCGATCAGGATCCCGATGAAGCGCTCGAACGAGCCGAGGATGGCCCGGTGCAGCATCACCGGCGTCTGGCGCCCCTGCTCCTGGTCGCGGGGCACGTACTCGGCGCCCAGACGCCCCGGCATGGCGAAGTCCACCTGGATGGTGCCGCACTGCCAGACCCGCTCCAGACAGTCCTTCAGTGAGAACTCGATCTTGGGCCCGTAGAAGGCGCCTTCGCCGGGGAGCAGCTCCCACTCCACGCTCTCGTTGTTGAGCGCCTCCTCCAATGCTTTTTCGGCCTTGTCCCAGGCCTCATCCGAACCAACCCGCTTTTCCGGGCGGGTGGAGAGCTTGTACTGGATCTCCCGGAAACCGAAGTCCTTGTAGACCTCGTGCAGCAGATCCATGAACGCCGCCACCTCACTCTGGATCTGGGATTCCTCACAGAAGATGTGGGCGTCGTCCTGGGTGAAACCACGCACCCGCATCAGGCCATGGAGCGCGCCGGATGCCTCGTTGCGGTGGCAGGAGCCGAACTCGGACAGCCGCAGCGGCAGGTCCTTGTAGCTCTTCAGGCCCTGGTTGAACACCTGCACATGGCAGGGGCAGTTCATGGGCTTGATCGCGTAGTCGTACTTCTCGGACTCCGTGGTGAACATGTCGTCCTGGAATTTCTCCCAGTGACCGGACTGTTCCCAGAGCGTGCGCGATACGATCTGCGGCGTACGGATTTCCTCATAGCCGTGGCGCCGGAGCTTGGCGCGCAGATACTGCTCAATCTGCTGGTAGACCGTCCAGCCCTTGGGGTGCCAGAAGACCATGCCGGGCGCCTCTTCCTGCATGTGGAAGAGTGACAGCTTCTTGCCCACCTTGCGGTGGTCGCGCTTCTCGGCTTCCTCCACCCGCTTCAGGTAGGCCTTGAGCTGCTTCTTATCCGGCCAGGCGGTGCCGTAGATCCGCTGCAGCTGTTCGTTGTCGGTATCACCCCGCCAGTAGGCGCCGGCCACCCGGGTCAGCTTGAATGCCCCGAGACGACCGGTGCTGGGCACGTGCGGGCCGCGGCAGAGGTCGATGAATTCGCCCTGCTTGTAGAAGGAAAGGTTCTCATCGCCCGGAATATCGTCAATGATCCGGACCTTGTACTCTTCCCCCATGCGGTCAAACAGCTGCTTCGCGCTTTCCCGATCCATGACCGAGCGCTCAATGGGGTAATTCTCCTTCGCCAGCTCTTCCATGCGCTTTTCGATCTTCTCGAGATCGTCCGGCGTGAAGGGGCGGTCGTACTTGAAGTCGTAGTAGAAACCGTTTTCCACCACGGGGCCGATGGTCACCTGGGCGTCCGGGAAGAGTTCCTTGACCGCCTGCGCCATCAGGTGCGCCGTGGAGTGACGGATCACCTCAATGCCCTCCTGGTCCCGGTCCGTCACAATCGCCACTTCCGCGTCATCGTCGATGGTATAACCGGTGTCCACCAGCCGGCCGTCAACCTTGCCGACCACGGCGGCCTTGGCCAGACCGGTGCCGATGCTGCGGGCCACTTCCTCTACGGTGACGGGATGGTCGAAAGTGCGCTGACTGCCATCGGGCAGGGTAATCACGGGCATAAACAGGCTCCTGTCAGTGGTGATCCCCACGAAAGATCACGTGAATGTCGGGAAAGACGGGATTCTAACAACGGAAAAGCCGCACGGCCATCCGGATTCACCACGAATCCAGCGGCACGTGCGGCCGTTCCCTGCGCAGAGCGGCTCTATTGCGGGCCGTTGCCGGCCTTGGCCGCAATCTTTTCAGGCTTGAGCAGGAACCGCGCCAGCGCCGGCATCAGCCAGATGGCGCCGACCATGTTCCACAGGAACATGAAGGTCAGCAGCAGCCCCATGTCCGCCTGGAACTTGATCGGTGACAGCATCCAGGTGAACACGCCCAGCGCCAGTGTGATGCCGGTGAAGGCCACGGCCTTGCCGGTGCTGCGCAGCGTCTCGAAGTAGGCCTCCTGCAGCGGATAGCCTTCCTTCAGGTAGCGCTCCAGCTTGCTGAACATGTAGATGCCGTAGTCCACGCCGATGCCGACACCCAGCGCGATCACCGGCAGCGTAGCGACCTTGATGCCGATGCCGGCCTGGGCCATGAGCGCCTCGGCGATGATCGAGGTGAGGCCCAGCGGCAGGATGACACAGAGCACGGCCCGCACGGAGCGGAAGCTGATCAGGCACAGCAGCGAGACCACGCCATAGACGGCCAACAGCATCTTGTTCTTGGCACTGGCGATCACCTCGTTGGTGGCGGCCTCAACACCGGCGTTGCCTGCGCCCAGCAGGAAGCGGTGCGTGTCATTGTTGTATTCATCCGCAAAATCCTCCACCTCGTCGGTCACGCGGCGCAGGGTCTCCGCCTTGTGATCGTCGAGATAGGCCACCAGCGGCGTCAGGCTGCAGTCGGTGTTGATCATGCCACTCGGTGCCTGCCGGATGGAGGCATTGATGATGGTCTGGTTGCGGGAGATCTCGTACCAGTTCCAGTTGCCCTCGTTGAGCGCCCGGGTGACGATCTTGGAAACATCCGCCAGCGAGCCGGTGGAGTCGACCCCCTCGGTATTCGCCAGCCGCCACTGGAGCCGGTCCAGGGAACGCAGCACCGGATACTTGGTACAGGTCTCGGTCGGTGTCTCAACCATGACAACCAGGACGTCGGCGGACTGGCTGTAGTTGTCCACAATGAAGCGATTGTCCTGGTTGTACTGGCTGTCAGGTCGCAGCTCAGGTGCCCCCTGATCCAGGTCGCCAACCTTGAGGTCCTGCTTGTAGTACATGGCAACGCCGAAGCCGACCACCGCGATCAGCAGTGAAACAGGCGCCACGCCCGGGTGGGCGAAGTAGGACATGAGGCGCCACTTGCGGTCCGCCCCACCCTCGTGATTCTGCACATGCTTGATGCCGCCCTTGGTGATCCCGATGTAGGACATGATCACCGGATGCAGAACCAGGTTGGTGATGATGATCACCGCCACCCCGATGCCGGCTGCCACGGCCAGATCCCGGATCACGTCGATCTCGATGAACAGCAGCGTCAGGAAACCGAAGGCGTCACTCACCAGCGCCACAATGCCCGGAATGTAGAGGGCCCGGAACGCCAGGCGGGCGCTGGTCAGCGGGTCAAAGCCCTTGGCCGCCTCCAGCGCCATGGCATTGACCACCTGCACCCCGTGACTGATCCCGATGGCAAACACCAGGAATGGCACCAGCACCGAGTAGGGATCCAGGCCATAGCCGAGCAGGCGCAGAATGCCCATCTGCCAGAAAACCGCGATGATCGACACGAGTACCGGCACTGCCGTCCCTGCAATACAGCGGGAGTACCAGAACAGGAACACCGTGGTCAGCACAATGGTGATCAGCGCGAAAAGCGCAACGGACTCGATGCCCTCGATCAGGTCACCAACCAGTTTGGCAAAGCCGACAATGTGGATGTCGACGCTGGGATTCTGCTCCTCGAACTGCTGGCGGATCTTTTCTTCCAGCTGGCGGGAGAATGCCCGGTAATCGATGGATTCACCGGTTTCCGGGTTGCGCTCCAGCAACGGCGCGTAGATGATCGAGGATTCAAAATCATCCGCCACCAGCGACCCGATGGCGCTTGAGCGCAGCACATTGTCGCGCAGCTGGTTCAGCGATTCCTCGGAGCCGTCGTAATCGTCGGGGATCACGGTTCCGCCCTGGAAGCCCTCCTCCGTGACCTCCTGCCACCGGACATTGGGTGTCCAGAGTGATTTCAGGCCGGAACGGTTGACGCCATTGAGATAGAAGACCTCGTCCGTGATCTTCTCAAGCGTCTCCATGTACTCCTTTTCAAAGATGCTGCCGTCCTCGTTCTCAACGGCGATCCGCACGAAGTTGCCAAGGTTCGACAGGTCCTCGCGGTGTTCCATCATATTGACGATGTACGGGTGCTCCAGCGGTATGAGCCGCTCAAAGCTGGCATCGGGCTGGATCTTCACCGCGTTGTAGCCAAGGAACAGGGTCAGCGCGAGAAAAACGATCAGGATGATCGGCCTGTTATTGAAGATCAGCCGCTCGATCATGGGCTCAGCGCCCGCGGACAGACCGCGACGCTCACCGTCGGAATTCCAGTTAGACATTCAGTAAATCCTCACAACCGTTTGCTGGGGTACTGCGGTTCAGTTGGGTTCGGGTTCGGGTGCGGTCAGCGGGTCCTCTTCCTGACCCTTACCACGGCGGTCCGTAAGGACCGCCCCCTTTTCACCCACCAGCACCAGGCCATTATCCGGAACCAGGGTTACGCCCACGTAGGAATGGCGGGCGGGGCGGACATGCTCAGAAAAGCTCTGACCGCCATCGCTGCTGTAGATCACAGCCCCGTCATTGGCGACGATGACCACCTCACCATCGGCATTCACATCACCCGCGTTCAGGGTGCGGTCAGTGCCCGAATCCACGGAGTTCCACTCGTCCCCGTTCTCCGAGCGATAGACGTTGCCTCTCAGGCCATAGGCGAGCACACCGCCATCACCGGTGCCAACGACCCCGAAGAAGGACCCCGGATAGCCGGGCTCAATGGTCTCCCAGGTCCGGCCATCATCGGTCGAGCGATACACAAAGCCCGACTCGCCGGCAATATAGAGGTCGCCCCCTTCAACCTGCGTGATCTCGTTGAGATGGAACCGGTCCGGGTTGTCTATACGGTCCGAGGCGGCCTGCCAGGTTTCACCACCATCCTGCGTGCGATAGACGAGGTTGTAGGCCCCGATGGCAATCCCGTAGTCAGCATCCCGGAACCAGACATCGAGCATCGGCTGCCAGGGGCCGAACCGGTCCAGATCCTCCTCGAGGATATCCCGGGTGTAGACCAGATCATCGAGCTCCCACTCCAGATCCGATATCCGGTCCTCGTCCTCGGCCTCCTCAATCTCCGCTTCCTTGGCCTCGATCCGCTCTTCATACAGGCTGACCAGCTTGGGGATACCCTCCCGGCCATCGAGCTGGTTTTCCCAGGTCTCGCCGCCATCACTGGAATGAAGGATGACGCCGCTGTGGCCAACGGCCCAGCCCTCATCGGTGTTCCCCTCCGGGAAATCAACGCCGGTCAGCGTCGTGGAAACAGGCACCTCAGCCTGGGTCCAGCTGTCGCCGCCATCATCGGAATAGACGATATGGCCACGTTCACCCACGGCCACCAGTCGATCCCCCAGATACTCCACATCCAGAAGCAGGGATTCGGCCGCGAGGTCGGTATCCAGGGCGGGTATCTCAAGGACATCGCGCGCGGCGTGCGCTGATCCGGCACCGCCAACGGCTATGGCGGCTGTTACACCAATGCCGACAATACATTTCCTGGTTCGAGAGAACATTCAGACTGCCTTTCTGATTGAACTGATTTTACAGGAACCCAGACACCAGCAGACCCGGCCTGTGCCGGGTCTTCTGGTGCCGGGTCAGCGGCGGCCCATGCGCCTGAGCGCCTGGGGTGAGAAGTAACGCTGATTGGGGACGCGATCACTGAACTCCATGGTCCCTCCTTCCTCGGTATCCAGAAGCTGAACGTGGTACCGCTTCGACTGCAGATCGTGGAACACATCCAACGCCGTCCAGACCGTCGGCACCTCGTAATAGCTCTTCTCCATGGCCTGGCTCACACGCCAGAGATCACCGCGCCCGTCGTACTGATCGACGCTCACCACCTTCCAGCTGTCCGCATCGATATAGAATACACGCCGCGAGAAGATATGGCGCTCATCCTCCTTGAGATTCGCCTCAACCACGTGCACCCGGTGCCGTTCCCAGCGCTGCAGATCCGGATTCAGGTGCTTGGTATCGAGGATCCTGTCGTACGCGAGTCCCTCCTGGGCGATGTCATAATTGTTATAGGGAATGTAAAACTGCTGGACCCCTCGATACTCCCAGTTGTACTTGTCAAGCGCGCCATTGAACAGGTCGGTTTCGTCCGCGGTGCGGAGATTGTCCGCCGCCGCGATGGGCGAGTCGTAGGCCAGGTTCGGGGCACGGCGCACCCGCCGCTGCCCGGCGTTGTAGCCCCATGCCCGACGCGGCTCCTTGACCTGGTTCAGGGTCTCGTGGATCAGAACCGCACCGCCGGCAAGGCGCGCGGGCGAGGTGGTCTTTGACAGATAGTAGAACAGGGTGTTGTCCAGTGTGCTCTCATCGCCTTCCGGATTGTAGAAGTTGAAGAACACTTCCTGCTCGGACATGGTCAGGTTGTAGTCGCCATCCGTCTCAACCGCTACCTCGCCGGAACGGCGCTCGAGCATGATGCCGCGCCAGCTGGTGAGGTGGTTCCACATGGCCTGCTGGGCCTGTTCCTCATTACTGCCATGGAGGATCGGGAACGGGATGCCGCCGTAGGCGCCATCAATGCCATCGCCATTCTCAACCAGCTCCGCATCGGTCGCGTTGTCCTCGATGTTGTCCAGGACCCAGTCCGGCCAGGCCATGGTCCGCCGCGAGGGGTAGACATTGATCTCGTAGGTGTCCGGGTAGGTTTCGAGCAGGGCCTGGGTCCCCTCGGTCAGGTACTCCTCGTACTGCTCCATGTTGTCCGCCGTAACGGTGTGGCGGATCTCATCATCAGGGAACGGATTCGGGTGGAAGTCGCCGGATTCGCCGTAGTCGACATTGTCGGGCGGTCCGTCCAGTCCGCCGTCATAGGCCGGAATCACACCATCATCGCTGCCGGCGCGCAGCGCTCCGAAACGGGTGATCTCGTCACCGCCCAGCCGCTGTGCCTCGGACTCGGACACTTCCGCGGTCAGGCTGCCCGAACCCAGCATCAGGCCACCGGTAACAGCGGCAATCAGGGTAGCGTTGATATGGGGTGCTTTCATTCGCATCATTGGGGTCCTGTTGTTGTTGTATACCCGGCCGCCGAAACGGCGCTGGTTGCAGACGCGACTCTCCGAAAGCGTAGACGATTGCACCGCTTTGTCCATTGACCGGCGACTCAGCCGGACTCCCCGAGGCTCTTGGTGACAACCTCATAGAGATCCCGGGAGAGATCCGGAAGATCCCGCAGTTCCCGCAGTACACCTGCCATGGAATCACGCAGGTGCGGTGCGTACTGGCGCCACCGCGTCAGCGGCTGGGCCAACTGTGCCGAGATCTGTGGGTTGAAGGCATCCAGCCTGCGGATCTGCTCACCCAGAAAGCGGTGCCCGCTGCCATCGGGGCTGTGAAAGTGCGTCAGATTACGGCCCGCGAAGACGCCGATAACCATACGAACCTTGTTGGGGTTTTTCCAATCGAAGGCGGGATGCTCAAGCAGTTCTGTGACACGGTTCACATTTCCAATCCAGGGACTTCCGGATTGGGCCGCAAACCACTGCTCCACCACCTGGGGATCGTGCTGCCAATCCGCGTGGAAGCGTGCCAGGGCGTCCTCGCGCTCCTGGCTGAAGGGCGAGTCAACCAGTGCCTTCAGCGCCGCCAGACGATCCGTCATGTTGGCGGCCTGCTCAAACTGGGCAACCGCCTGCTGCCGCCCCTGTTCATCACCGATACGGGTCAGCAGCCCCAGCGCGCTGTTGCTCAGGGACCGGGCGGCCACCTGCCCGGGTTCAAATGCGTAAGTCTCCTCCGGATGATGGTCCGCCCGCACCTGCAGGAGCTCATCCCGCAAGGCCCTGGCAACGGTCTGCTCCACCTGGTGGCGGGCCGCATCAATGGCAGCCACATCCGCGTCATGGGTCAGCTCAATCAGCCAGGCTGTTGTGGGAAGCGCCAGCATCCGGGCGACCATGGCGCGATCCAGCCCGGGGGTCGTCAGCAGCGTCCGGTAGGCCTCGATCAGTCTCGGATCCACTTCGGTGTCACGCCCCTGCTGGATCGACAGGATCACATCCACCGCCAGCTTCTGCCCGGCATCCCAGCGGTTGAATCCGTCCGGATCCCGGCTCATCAGGAACATGAGCTGATCCCGGGTCCAGGGGTAGTCGAGTTTCACCGGCGCCGAGAACCCACGCAGCAGTGAGGGCACTGGGCGTTCGCTCAGCCCGCTGAACTGGAAGCTGTGCTCGTGCCCAGTGAGTTCAAGTACGGTTTCCGTATTCTGTTCCACATCCAGCGGCAGGGCGTCGCCGTTACTGCCGATCAACCCCATGCGCACCGGGATGTGGAAGGGTTCCTTCCGGCTCTGCCCCGGTGTTTCAGGGCATGACTGGCGGAGGGTCAGCGTAAAGGTTCCGGATTCAGCATCGAATGTATCGGTAACGCGCAGTTCCGGCGTCCCGGCCTGCTCATACCAGCGCCGGAACTGGGTCAGGTCACGGCTGCTGGCATCCTCCATGGCCCTCACGAAATCATCAGTGGTGACCGCCTGGCCATCGTGGCGCGCGAAGTACAGGTCACTGCCCTCGCGGAACATGTCCGGCCCCAGCAGGGTGTGGATCATGCGCACCACTTCCGCGCCTTTCTCGTAGACGGTCAGGGTGTAGAAGTTGGCGATCTCGATGTAGGAGTCCGGCCGCACCGGGTGCGCCATGGGGCCCGCGTCCTCGGCGAACTGGGCCGTGCGCAGCATGTTCACGTGGTCAATGCGCTGGACCGTGGGTGAGCCCATGTCCGCGGAGAACTGGTTGTCCCGGAAGACGGTGAAGCCTTCCTTGAGACTGAGCTGGAACCAGTCGCGGCAGGTCACCCGGTTGCCCGACCAGTTGTGGAAGTATTCATGGGCAACGATGCTCTCGATCCGGTCATAGGCGGCATCGGTGGCGGTTTCCGGGCTGGCGAGCACACAGGAGGAGTTGAAGATGTTCAGACCCTTGTTCTCCATGGCCCCCATATTGAAGTCGTCCACGGCCACGACCATGAAGATGTCCAGGTCGTACTCACGGCCATACACCTCTTCGTCCCAGGCCATGGCTTTCTTCAATGACGCCAGGGCATGGTCACACTTGGCCTCGTTGCGGGCCTCCACGTACATGCGAAGATCGATGGTGCGCCCGGAGCCGGTCACGAACCCGTCGCGCTTTTCCACCAGATCCCCGGCCACCATGGCGAACAGGTAACTGGGCTTGGGGTAAGGGTCCTCCCAGGTGACCTGGTGCCTGCCGTCTTCCAGCTCGCCCCAGTCAACCGGATTGCCGTTGGCAAGCAGGACCGGATAGGCCTCCTGATCCGCCTCAATACGGGTGCGGTAGCAGGCCATCACGTCCGGCCGGTCCAGGAACCAGGTGATGCGGCGGAAGCCTTCCGCCTCACACTGGGTACAGAACATCCCGGAGGACTGATAGAGGCCTTCCAGCCGCGTATTGTCCCGGGGATGGATGCGCGTGGTCACATCCAGATGGAAATGCTCCGGCACACTGGGCACGGTCAGCGAGCCCTCATCCACGCGATGGTTCTCAACCGGACGGCCGTCGAGCATCAGCGATTCCAGCCCAAGCTCCTCGCCGTGCAGGACCAGATCCCGCGCTTCCGACTCACCCTCCGGGTTGCGGCGGACGGTCAGGCGCGAATGCACCAGGGCACAGTCCTCGAACAGTTCGATGCGCAGATCGACGTGATCAATGAGAAAGGCGGGCACCCGGTAATCCGCCAGGTGAACGGCCTTGGGTTGCTCTGCTCTCATGACGGACACTCTTGTTGTTGGTGGGTTCTGTCGCTGCAGCGCGGAATCAGTGGCGCGTATCGTGAACCTGCACACCGCCATCGCCCTTGCCGGAATCCGGCCGCTCGATGGTGCCGGTCCGCTCCTCCTCGGGAATGCCGTGCTCGTTCTCGTACCAGATGATGGCTTCCATGCAGATGCGCTTCTGCTCCTCGCTCAGGGGCGTGCCGTCAGGCCACTTGCCCAGCTGCAGGGATTCGCGCAGGCGCTGATAGATGCGCGGATCGAGCTGTCGGATCAGCTCCTCATAGGTCATTATCCTCTCCTCATGTCATTCGCCGACCGCACCAGGCCATAGCCCAGGCCACTGAGCAGCCCGCCCAGATGGGCGGCATTCGCCATGCTGGCGCCCAGCAGGGCCTCGGTCAGCGGTGTGAAACCGATCAGCAGCCATACCACCGCCACGGTCATCAGTGCCGGCGGGAACTGGAATCGCGGACGCCCCTGGTTACAGAGCCAGACGTACCCGAGAACCCCGTACACCACGCCGGAAAGGCCGCCGAAAAGTGGGCCGGAGAACAGAAACTGGGGGATGTTGCCCCCCAGTGACGTCACCAGCACCAGCGCCACCATGTGGCCCCGGCCATCGATGGCCTCGATCTGGCTGCCCAGGAACCAGAGCATGACGCCGTTGAAGATCAGGTGCATCAGGCTGAAGTGCAGCAGGTCCGGCGTCACCAGGCGCCACAGCTGCAGATTGGTCAGGGTTTCGGTCAGGGCCTCCAGGCGGTATTCGAAGCTGGAGACAGGCCACTCGTAGGGATTGACGATGGTCAGCATCACCATCAGCTGCTCCCGGGCACCAAAGGCGGTCATCCAGGCGATCAGGGCGGCGGCCACGATCAGCGCAAAGGTGAAGGGCGCATCCCTGGGGCCCGCCTGCCAGTGTCCGGCCACCACACGGCGTGGGCGTGGCTTAGTGAAGCCCTCGGGCGCACCGGAATGGCGGGGATCCTCCAGATAGCGCGTAAGCGCCTCGGTCACCGGCTGGCGCAGCTGCTCACCCTCGATGAACAGCACCTGGTGTCCCTCGTCATGCTCGATCACATGGGTCACGCCCTGGGAATCCAGCCAGCGGCTGAACGGCGCCAGATCCACCCGCTCCGGAATGGCCGCGATGCGGATCATTCGTCCTGCTCCGAACGGTTCACCTCAACCCAGACAAAGTGGTCCGGGTCCAGGGTCTCCTCGTCGTCCAGCCGGTAGGCCACCATGCGACCGTATTTCACCGCGCTGTAGTCCAGGCAGGCAACATTGGGCGTAATCGGCTCGGGCACGCCTTCCAGCCAGTAGTGGCCCACGAAGACCGGGGGTTCGTTACGGTCGTAGGTGAGCAGCCGTTCCCGGTCCTCGGGGTGCAGCGGACGCTCCGCCACGTCCTGCGGCAGCGGATCGGGCTGGAAGACAATGTCGCCATAGGTCTCGGCCTGTTCCGCCCAGAACTTGGTGCGGAAGAACTGGCGCTGGAAGCCGTCACGCCCGGTCATGACGCGGTCATCCGGCAGCTTCATGGCCGTGCCCCGCAGCAGCCGGTCCATCACCCGGCCGGCGAAGGAGTGCGGCGCCATCGAGGCATGCAGGAAATCCTCATTGATGCAGGCATCCGGGTGCATCTGCTCAAACTGGCGGATCAGGTGCTCATCCCAGCAGGCGTGCACCACCCGGAAGCCGTCCCGCTCCAGGAACAGGGGCAGCTCGTAGAACCAGTTCAGGAAATCGTGCCACTCGTTATCGTAGTGCTCGAACTGCTCCAGCGTGGCGCGGATCAGGCGGGTATGCCGTTCATTGTGCTCGCGCACGTGCCGTCGGCCACTGCCCGGGCGCGCCAGAGTGCAGTAGCCCAGGGCGTTGTACTCATGGTTGCCCATCACGATCAGCGCGGACCCACGGTCCACCATGTCGCGCACCAGATGCAGCGCTTCGCGGATGCGCGGCCCACGGTCGATGATATCCCCCAGGAATACCGCCATGCGGGAGGGATGCTCGTACACACCCTGGCGCTGACGGTAGCCCATCTGCTCCAGCAGCCGCTCCAGCGTCAGCGCACAGCCATGGATGTCGCCGATGATGTCGTAGCCCTGCGAGCGCCTCATGAGTGCCCCATTCAGCTTGCCGCAATGGTGCTGGCCCAGCCCAGCTTCTCGCGGCAGGTCGCGTAGAAGTTGTGGTCGCTGGGGTGAATCAGGTTCAGGCGGAAGGGGCGCTTGGCGATGGAGATGGCGTCACCGGGCCCGCAGGAGAGTTCCTTCTGGCCATCGCAGCTGACCTGGGGCCAGGATTCGTTGGCCTCGTCGATGATCAGCTTGATCTCGCTGTTGCCGTCCACGACGATCGGCCGGCTGCTCAGGGTGTGCGGGAACATCGGCACCAGCACGATGGCGTCCAGCTTCGGATGCATGATGGGCCCGCCTCCCGACAGCGCGTAGGCCGTGGAGCCCGTGGGCGTTGAGACGATGAGCCCATCGGAGCGCTGGCTGTAGACGAACTGGCCCTCGATGTAGAGATCGAAGCCGATCATGCGGGTGGAACGCCCCGGATGCAGGACCACATCGTTGAGTGCCGTGCCGAAACCGGTAGGCTCGCCGTTGCGCTTGATCTCGGTGTCCAGCATGAAACGCCGCTCCTGGATGTAATCCCCTTCCAGGACGGCATTCAGCCGGGTTTCGAGTTCCTCCGGAGAGATATCGGTGAGAAAGCCGAGCCGCCCCCGGTTGACCCCCAGGATGGGAATGCTCGACTTGGCGAGATCCCGCACGGCGCCCAGAAGGCTGCCGTCACCACCGACCACGATGGCAAGATCGCAGATCTCACCGATCAGCTTCTTGCTGGCCACCTGCAGGCCGTGCCCGGGCAGCATGGAGGCGGTATCGGCCTCAAGCACCACCTGGTAGTCGTTCTCGATGAGGTAAGTCTTGAGCCGGCGCAGTGTCTCGACAACCTTGACACTGCCCATGCGTCCGATCACGCCGATGTTCTTGAAGGTCTCCATGAACCGCCTTAATCCGCCGGTAGCCCGTGGGTAACAGACCCACAGTCTACCGGATCACGGCCGACCACGGGAATCACCGATTCAAAGCGCTGCCGCCACACGGCTGCCCTGATCAATGGCGCGCTTGGCGTCGAGCTCGGCGGCCACATCCGAACCGCCGATCAGGGTCACCGTCTCGCCGGCGTTTTCAAGATCCGCCTGCAGCTCGCGCAGCGGCTCCTGACCGGTGCAGACGATGATGTTGTCCACCGCCAGCACCTGGGGCTCGCCATTGATGCTCACATGCAGCCCCTCGTCATCAATGTGGTGATACTCGACGCCCGGGACCATGCGCACGTTGCGCATTTTCAGCGAGCTCCGGTGGATCCAGCCGGTGGTCTTGCCCAGGCCCTTGCCGGGCTTGGAGGTCTTGCGCTGGAGCAGGGCCACCTCGCGCGGGGGCTGTGGCGGATTCGGCTGCAGTCCTTCCACGCCACCCGGGGTCTCGACGCTGACATCAACGCCCCACTCCTTCATGAAGTGCTCCGGGTCCAGCGACGGCGAGGGCCCCTCATGGGTCAGGAACTCGGACACATCGAAGCCGATGCCGCCGGCGCCCATCACCGCCACGCGGCGACCTACCGGTGCCTCCTTCCTGAGGACATCGATGTAGCCCAGCACGGACGGATGATCGATCCCCGGAATCTCGGGCGTGCGCGGATAGACGCCCGTCGCCATCAGGATCTCGTCATAGCCCTGCCCGGCCAGCGTTTCCTTCGTCGCCCTGGTGTTCAGGTGCAGGTTCACCCCGTACTTGTCGATCATGCGCCGGTAGTAGCGCAGTGTCTCGTGGAACTCCTCCTTGCCGGGGATCTTCTTGGCCATATTGAACTGGCCGCCGATCTCAGCGGCGGAATCGAACAGGTCCACCTGGTGACCACGCTCGGCCGCCACCGTGGCGGCGGCCAGCCCCGCCGGGCCGGCGCCAACGACCGCGATGCGTTTGGCCTGACTGACCGGCTCATAGACCAGTTCCGTCTCATGGCAGGCGCGCGGGTTCACCAGACAGGAAGTGAGCTTGCCCTGGAACGTATGGTCCAGGCACGCCTGGTTACAGGCGATGCAGGTGTTGATCTCATCCGCGCGGTTGTCCGCCGCCTTGGCGATCAGGTCCGCGTCCGCCAGGAAGGGCCGCGCCATGGAGACCATGTCCGCATCCCCCTCGGCGATCACCTTCTCCGCCAGGTCCGGCATGTTGATGCGGTTGGTGGTCACCAGCGGAATGCTGACCTCGCCCTTGAGGCGCGCCGTGACCTTGCTGAAGGCCCCGCGCGGCACCATGGTGGCGATGGTCGGCACGCGGGACTCGTGCCAGCCGATGCCGGAGTTGATGATGTTGGCGCCGGCCTTCTCCACTTCCTTCGCCAGCTGCACCACCTCTTCCCAGGTACTGCCCTCGTCCACCAGATCGATCATGGAGAGCCGGTAGATGATGATGAAATCCTCGCCCACGGCCTCGCGCACGCGGCGGATGATCTCCAGCGGCAGCCGGATGCGGTTCTCGAAGGAGCCGCCCCATTTGTCCGTGCGGTGGTTGGTGCGCCGGGCGATGAACTGGTTGATGAAGTAACCCTCGGAGCCCATGATCTCGACGCCGTCATAGCCGGCCTCGCGGGCCAGGCGGGCACAGTTGGCGTAGTCGTCGATCTGTTTCTCAACCTCGTCGGTTTCCAGCGCCCGGGGTGTGAAGGGGTTGATGGGGGCCTGGATGGCCGACGGCGCCACAAGATCCGGAGAGTAGGCATAGCGACCGGTGTGCAGGATCTGCATGCAGATCCTGCCGCCGGCCTGGTGCACGTGATCGGTCACGATGCGGTGTTCCCGGGCTTCCTCTTCGGTATCCATCTTGGCGGCGCCCTTCATGACCGCCCCTTCCGGGTTCGGCCCGATACCACCGGTGACGATGAGCCCCACACTGCGCGCCCGTTCCGCGTAGAACGCCCCCAGGCGCTCGAAGCCATTGGGCGCCTCCTCCAGACCGGTATGCATGGAGCCCATCAGGGCGCGGTTGCGGAGCTGGGTGAAGCCCAGATCCAGCGGCTGCATGAGATGGGGGTAGGCGTTGCTGTCGGATGGATTCCGGGTCATGGCGATCTCCTTGTTCTGAATGCCATCAAGTTACCTGCCAGGCCCGGGTGCTACAATATGGTCACGTTGGTTTCGATTATTTCGGGATTGGTTTTATGGTCAGCAGCCGCCCCAATCGGCTGGGCGACATCAGCGTCAACCATGTGGCGGTCATGGCCCGCACCCTGCGCAGTCGCGGCCACGACCCGGGGCCATGGCTGGCGCGTTACCGGGTTTCCCGCCGGCTTCTGAATACGCCTGGCGCACGCATCAGCATTCCCCGGTTCATGCGCATGGGTCATGCCGCCATCCAGATGACGGGAGACACCGCTCTGGGGCTCGATTTCGGGTGCCATACCCGCATGACCGATCTGGGTCTTGCCGGCATGGCGGCTGCCTGTGCCCCCTCACTGGGGGAGGCCCTGGAGACCCTGGTGCGCTATGAGCGGCTGATGAGCACCAACAGCCGAGGCCAGTCACACACCACCCGCACCGCCGAAGGCGGGCTCCATGCCGTGTTCTACTCCATCAGCCCCTATAACCGCTACAACTGCTTTGTGGTGGATTCCATCCTGGCCGGCTGGGTGGCCCTGCTGCGGGAGCTGGGCGGACCGGACGCGCTCCTCTCAGGGGTCACTATCGAATACGGCGGGCCGGCCAACAGTCAGCCCCATGGCCGGTGGTTCCAGTGTCCGGTGCAGTTTGACGCGCCGCAGAACCGCATTGAACTGCCCCCGGAAACCGCCGCACGGCGCAACCGGCTGGCCCAGCAGGCCCTGTATCAGGAGCTGTGTCAGCACTGCGACACGGAACGCCAGAGGCTGGCCTGGGGGCAGAGCACCACCGAGAGGGTCCGCGAGGCCATCGCCCGGCGTATGGGGTCAACGCCACCGACCATGGGGGATGTGGCACTGGCTCTGGGGACCACGGAATGGGGGCTGAGGCGGGCTCTGGAGCAGGAGAGCATAACCTACCGCTCCCTGCTCGACCGTACCCGGCGGGAGCTTGCCGAGGACTACGTGCGCGGCACGCCGCTGTCGTTCTCGGACATTGCGTCACTGCTCGGGTTTGCGAACCCCAGCGCTTTCCACGGGGCATTCCGGCGGTGGTACGGGTGCAGCCCCGGGCGGTACCGGCGCCGGTACGGGATGGCCCGCTGAGTCAGAGGTCGATGCCGTCGTCGCATTCCCCCTCCTCATCGTCTTCCGGGTGCAGTTCCAGCAGTTCTTCTTCATAGTCGCGCATGTCGGCCTCCTGGTCCAGCGAACTCGTGAATGTCCGGCCCAGTCTGCACCCTGCACCATGTCAATATGATGACAGGCGTCAACAGAAACCGATCAGCCGGCCATTTCCTCATCATGGTCCGCGGAGCGGCGCCGGTACTCGATCGGGGTCATGCCGGACCAGCGCTTGAACGCCCGGTAGAAGGTGCTGGGCTCGGAGAAACCGGTGAGATAGACAATCTCGTCAATGGACTCATCCGTGGCCGCGAGAAGCCGGCACGCCAGCCGGTAACGGAACTGGGAGACCACCTGGTTGAAGGAGGTATTGGCCTCGGTCAGGCGCGTGCGCAGGGTACGCGGCTTCATGTTGAGACGGCTGGCGACCGCGTCCAGGGTGACCTCCCCCGAGTCCAGCAGCTCGGCCACCAGCCGCTCCACGTCCCCGACAATATCCTGTTTCTCAAGCTCGGCGACCTGCTCGCTGGCAAAACGCTCGTGCAGCACCAGAAGCCCCGGCTCGTGGTGTGGCGAGGGATGCTCCAGCAGGCTCGCCGGGAAGTACAGCCGCGTTTCACCCTGCCCGAAGCTCACCGGGCAGCCCAGGATCTCCGCAACCCGGTCCTGGCCCTGGGCGCGCTCGTGCTCAAAATAAACGGCGGTGGGCCGGAACTCGCCGTCCGTGACCGAATCAAAGAAAGTCAGCACACCCTGGACGAAACACTCCGAGAAGTGCCCGATCCGCCGGATCTCCTCGGCGGCAGCGTTGAGCACCAGGTAGCAGTCCTCGCCCGCCTCCTCATGGAGTTCCAGGTCCGCGGCATCGGTGAGCAGGCGCTGGTAGTTCTTGGCCCGCCTCAGCCCATCACCAAAGGTGGGGCTGGACAGGAACAGGTATTCCAGAACCTGCCCCTTGTAGGTGGGCACGTGCAGACCCAGGTGCAGGCCGATATCCGGATCCCCGGTGACATCCTCCACCACCTCCCAGAACAGGACCTGGGCCGCGTGCGGCGTCCTCAGGTTTTCCCGCTGGAGGTACTTCTCGTCCACCCCCAGGCGACGGAATATGGCGTCGGTATCGACTCCGGCCCGCTGCATCGCCTGGTAGACCAGACGAAACAGGACCCCTGAATCCCTCTGTTCCTGCATACTGTCGTTTCCCGGCCTGTTGTTGTTTGACCCGAGTGCCGCACAGCGTCGGAGATGACGCAATTGACGCTGTCACAGCCCTTGTGCATTCTTCGTGGCATGATACAAGCCGATTGGCCCAGATGACATCCACCTGTGATTCAACGCTCAGTCTAGACACAAACCGGACGCTTATGAATCAGACAGCCCATTACCGTTTCAGCGGCCCCGCGCTGCTGCCCATGTACGGCAAGGCCCTGCTCGCCAGCAGCAAGGGTGGCCGCCATTGCGCAGCGGACATGCCCGAGCTCAGTGCCGACATTGAAGGGGTTCGCACCGACACCGCTGAGCTGCGCCGTTACCGCGAGGTCTGTGGCTTCATGACCAGCAGCCAGTGCCCCATCACGTGGCCGCACATTCTGGCTTTTCCGCTGCACATCCGGCTGATGACCGATTCCGCCTTTCCCCTGCCCCTGATGGGGCTGGTGCACATCGGCAACCGGATCGAGCAGCGGCGGGCGATACGCCAGGGAGAGACCCTCGAGCTCCAGGCGCGGATCGCCAACGCCACGGACACCGAACGCGGCCTCGAGTTCGACATCCTCACGGAAGCGAACTCCTCAGGGCAGGTCATCTGGAGGGAATACAGCACCCTGCTCTACCGTCAGCCTACCGAGAGCAGCGGCAAAGGCGGAAAAAAGCAGCCCCCCGAAGCGCCGCAGATGCTCTCCGGCCAGGCCACGGTCCAGGCGCCCGGCAATATCGGTTACCGCTACGGCCGGGTCTCCGGGGACATGAACCCGATCCACCTGCATCCCCTGTCCGCCAAGGCCTTCGGCTTCCCGCGCAATATTGCCCATGGCATGTGGAGCAAGGCGCACTGCCTGGCGCTGATGGAAAAGGCGGAAGGGCCATTGGAGGCGGTAACGGTGGACACCCAGTTCAAGAAGCCGTTCTTCATTCCCGGCACCGGCATCCTCACCTGGGAGCGCAATCGCAGCGAAACACCGTTCCGTCTTCTGAACAGGGACGCCTCCGCGCCCCATCTGGAGGGAAGCCTCAGCCGCGGCTGAGGGTCAGTCGGGATCGGGCACGGTACCGTCCGCCAGCGGCAGGGAGAACCAGAACACGGTGCCCCCGCCCTCACGGCGCTCGAACCCGATCTCACCGTTCTGGCCGGTAATCAGGCTCCGGCACAGCGACAGCCCGATCCCCATACCTTCATCCTTGTTGGAGTAGAACGGCTGGAAGAGGCGCTCCTCCGCGTCGTCCGGCAGCCCGCAGCCGCGGTCCGCCACGCGCACACACACCCTGTCCTCCAGCGCCTCCGCGCTGACCTCAACCGGCTCCTCGCTGCCGCAGTTGCGCGAGGCTTCAAGCGCGTTGCGGATCAGGTTGAGCACCACCTGCTGCACCTGCACAGGGTCGGCAACCGCGTAGGGCAGGTGCTGCGGAATCGACAGGCTGACCTCAACCGCGTTGTTGCGTGAATCCACCTCGGCGAACTCGCGACTCTCCGCCAGCAGCCGGGCCACATCCACGGTCTCCTTGCCGGTGGCGGGCTGGTGCACGAACTGGCGGATGCGGCGGATAACCTCACTGGCGCGATGGGACTGGGCCGTGATCTTGTCCAGCACCTCCGACAGCGCGTCCTGGTCCAGGGTATCCTTTTCCATCATGCGCGAGACCAGACTGACGTAATTGGCAATGGCGGTCAGCGGCTGGTTGACCTCATGAGCCACGCCAGCGGCCATTTCACCCATCACGGACAGGCGCGAGGCATGGGCCAGCTGCTCGCGCTGTTCCGCCACCAGATCCCGGGTTTCCTCCAGTGCCCGCTCCTGTGCCAGCTCCTCGGTGATGTCCCGGAATACCAGGACGCTGCCGGTCAGCTCATTGTTCTCGAAGCGTGGCGCCGCCCGGTACTCCGCCTGGAAGGTGGTGCCATCCGCACGGGTCATGGTCACGCCCCGGCGCAGCACCGCCGCGCCGTCCCGGCACAGCACGCGCCCGGCATGGGAGGGGTCCTCGCCGGCGTCATGCGTGAAGTGCAGATCCCCGATACGCCGCCCCACCAGCGTCTCCTGCTCGGCCCCTGCAATCTCCGCCGCCGCCGGATTGGCGAAGGTGATCACCCCTTCGGGGTCGAGCCCGTAGATGCCCTCGAAGATGGCGTTGAGCAGACTGGCCTGTTCGCTTTCCAGCTGGCGATTGCGTGCCTGCATGACGCGCTCAAGCTGGATGACCCGGATCTGGGTATCCACCCGCGCCATGACCTCCTGGGCCTGGAAGGGCTTGGCGATGTAGTCGGCACCGCCCATGTTGAAGCCCCGGACCTTGGCGTCAATGTCGTTGAGCGCGGACAGGAAGATGATGGCGCTCAGGGCCGTATCGGTGTCCGCGCGCAGATGCTGGCACACCTCGAAGCCGTCCATGCCCGGCATCATGATGTCCAGCAGGATCACCTCCGGGTGGTGCCGGCGAGCCAGCTGCAGGGCCTTCTCGCCGTCATTGGCGATCAGCAGCTGGTAGCCCTTGTCCCTCAGGGTTTCGTACAGCACCTTGAGGTTCTGGGGATTGTCGTCCACCAGCAGGACACAGGCCTGCTCCGGGTCGGTGGGCGTCTCGCTGACCGTGCTCATTCGGGGTCCCCGTCCCGCACACTCATCACCATGCGCACCAGCTGGGCCAGTGAGTGGGTCCCCATCTTGTGCATCACCCGGGAGCGGTGGATCTCCACGGTGCGCTGGCTGATATCGAGCTCGATGGCAATGACCTTGTTGGCCTGGCCGGCGACCATACGCTCCATGATCTCGCGCTCACGGGGCGTGAGCTGGGCCAGCTGCTCCTCGATCATCCGCTTCTCCTCGCGGCCCTGGTGCTGTTCCGCATCCGTGGCCAGGGCGCCGCGGATCTTCTCCAGCAGCTGATCCTCGCGGTAGGGTTTCTCGATGAAGTCAACGGCGCCCTTGCGCATCGCCTCCACGGCCAGGGGCACATCACCATGGCCGGTTACGAAGATGATCGGCAGATGGGAGCCACGCTCGATAAGCGCCTCCTGGAGCTCCATGCCATCCATCTCGGGCATGCGGATATCCAGCACGATGCAGCCCTGCATACCGGCATGCCAGTCCTCCAGAAAGCGGGTGGCGCGTTCGTACCCCTCAACCGCCAGCCCTTCCGAGCGCAGCAGCATGGACAGGGAATCCCGGACCGCCTCGTCGTCCTCCACGATGTAGACCGTCTGCTGGGTCTCCGCCATTGGCATACTCCTTTACTGATTACTGTCGCCCGCACCGGGCATGGTAGTGGCACCATCAACCAGTGGCGGCGCCACCGTCATCGGATCCACCCGTTCCTGCTGCCAGTTCATGCGCCAGTCCAGGTGCGAACCGGTGGCACGCCCCGAGGCACCGACTTCTCCGAGGCGCTCGCCCTGGGCAACCTCATCGCCCTTGCTCACATGGATCTCGCTGAGGTGCAGGAAGGTGGAGGAAACCCCGTAACCATGGTCGAGGATCAGGGTTCCCCCGGAAAAATACAGATCAGGCTCCACCAGAACCACACGCCCACCTGCCGGCGCCGCCACCGGCCGCCCTGTTTCCGCGGCTATATCAATGCCGTAGTGGGGCTGACGCGGCTCGCCGTTGTAGAAGCGCTGGCTGCCATACACCCCGGTGACGGTTCCCGCCACAGGCCAGATCCAGGAGCCGGTAAAGTCGTCGCGGCGCGACTGGTCCTTACGGGCCTTGCTCACCCGCCGGGCTTCCGCCCGGATCCGCTCCAGAGCATCCTCGTCGGGCGTCACGGTCTCCTGGGGAACGCCCTCAACCCGCTGGATGTCGTAGTCCCGCTTTTCCAGTTCGATGGTGCGACTGCTGCGCTCACCATCGGGCCCGATCACCACCAGTTCATGGCTCAGTTCCGCATCGCGCCCGAAACCGATGGCAAAGCGCCCGGACTCCGTGGTTGCTACGGCATCACCGTTGAGACGGACCTCGCTGCCCGGCTCGACACTGCCCCTGAGCAGGGTCCCCTGGGTTCTGGCCCCCTCCAGCTCAAATGCCATGCTGGAAACAGGGAAAAAGACAAGACAGAACAGCCAAAGAAGGCGCGACACGCGGAACCTCCGGGTTTGAGAGCGGGCAGACGCCCGTTATTGTTAGCCAACCTGATGAACAACTGCAACCGCGGAGACGTGCCGGTGTACGAACTGCCCCCCTTCCAGCTGCCCTTCCACCACCCTTTCCTGGCGCCGGAAGAGGCGGATCAACTGCTGGCGCTGCTGCTGGAGCGCATCCCCTGGAGGCAGGACCGCATCACCCTTTTCGGCCGCGAGCACCTGATTCCCAGGGAGCAGTGCTGGATCGCCGAGGACGGCCTGACCTATCGCTACTCGGGCCAGACGATGGAACCGGCCCAGTGGCCGGACTGGCTCAGGCCGCTCGCCCACAAAGTCGGTGAAATCGCCGGTGAACGCTTCAACAGTGTGCTGGCCAATCGTTACCGCGACGGCAGTGACAGCATGGGCTGGCACAGTGACGACGAACCCGAGCTGGGGCCCGCCCCGGTAATCGCCTCACTCAGCCTGGGCGGGACCCGGCGCTTCCGTTTCCGGCACCGGGTGGATCACGGCCGTACCCTGGGCATCGACCTGCCCCACAACAGCCTCCTGGTGATGCCGGCAGGCGTGCAGTCCCACTGGCAGCACGCCCTGCCGAAGACCCGGAAACCGGTGTCGCCGCGGGTCAATCTGACTTTTCGTCGTCTTGTCGACGCCTGAGATCGGCAAGCCGCTGCTCAATGCGCCCATAGAGGCTGTCGGCCGGATAGTGGCCATTGCCATCCGGTTCCCCGACCGGCAGCCCCAGCATCAGCTCCAGCACCTCCTCAACCCGTGATACGGCGTAAACCCGGAAGCCACGCTCCTTCACAGCCTCCCGCACGCGCCTGTCCAGCATCAGGTTCTGCACGTTCGAGGCCGGCAGGATCACCGCCTTGTCCTCCATGTCCCCCCGAGCCACACAGGCATCCAGGAAGCCCTCGACTTTCTCGTTGAGCCCCCCGACCGGCTGCACATCCCCGTGCTGGTTGACCGAGCCCGTGACCGCCATGTCCTGGCGCACCGGCTGCTGCGCCAGGGCCGAAACAATGGCACAGAGCTCCCCCAGTGAGGCGCTGTCACCGTCAATCTCGGCGTAGGACTGCTCGAAGGTGAGGGTCGCGGTCAGCGGCATGGGCTGTTCACGGGCAAAGCGTGACGACAGCCACGCCGAAAGGATCATGACCCCCTTGGAGTGGATGGAGCCACTGAGTTTCACATCCCGCTCGATATGGATCACATCCCCGTCGCCGTACTGGCAGGTCGCGCTGATCCGGTTGGGCAGCCCGAATTCGTAGCCGCCGGTGGAGAGTACGGAAAGCCCGTTGACCTGCCCCACGGCACGACCCGTAAACGACAGCAGCATGGAACCGTCTGCAAAGCCCTGCAGGAACTCATCCCGGATGCGCCCGCAGCGGTAGTCCGCGCTCACCAGAGCCCTGTCCACATGCTCGGGATCAATGCCGTCCTCGCCACTGCCCCGGGCGTGGAAATCCGCCTCGCGCAGCACATTGGCGATGTCCACCGCATGCAGCGACAACCGGTTCTGGTGCTCCGCCAGCCGCGAGCTGTATTCAATCACCCGTGCCACGGCCTGTTTACTGCACGGCAGCAGGCCCTTGTCCTGGCACAGGCTGGCAATGAACTTGGCGTACAGCATCTGGCTCTCGCTGGTGCGCGGCATCTCGTTCTCGAAATCCGCCGTCACCCGGAACAGCTCCGCGAACTCGGGGTCATACTCCTGGAGCAGCAGCCAGGTTTCGCGATCCCCGAAAAGCACCAGCTTGACGTCCAGCGGTACCGCCTCCGGCTCCAGCGAGATGGTGCCGGAAAGGGTGAGTTCGCGCTCCAGGGAATGGATGCTGATTTCCCGGGAACGGATGGCGCGCTTGAGCGCATCCCACACGAAGCCCTGCTCCAGCACCTTGGTGGCGTCCATCAGCAGGTAGCCGCCATTGGCCCGGTGCAGGCTGCCCGGCCGGATCAGCGAGAAATCCGTGTAGACGGTGCCCTTGTAGGTAACGGTCTCGATGAACCCGAACAGGTTGTGGTAGGTGGGATTGTCCTCCACCACCACCGGCACGGACTCATCCTGGCGTGATACGAGCAGGTTGATGCGATAGCGCCGGGGCAGGCGCTGCTCCATGGAGGCATAGGCGAAGGCGGCCTTGTCCTCGCTGTCCTCCAGGAAGATGTCGAGATTGTTCGCGATGTCCTTCTTCATGGCCCGGAAATGCTCGGGCACGCCGTCATAGTCACTGTAACGCTCGGACAGCTCATCAATCAGATGGGCCCCGACATGCTCAACGGTTTCCTCGTTCAGCTTCTGCTGCTGCTCGGCATGCTCCTCTTCCCACTCCGCAATCTGGCGCATCACACGCCGCAGCTTCTTCTCGAGCTCACGGATGGTTTCCTCGAACGCACGCTTCTCGTCCTCGGAAAGCGCGCTGAAGGACTCGTTGGTATGCGGTTCACTGCCGTTGAGGGCGGTCAGCCGGTATCCGCCGGGCGTGCTCATGGACAGATCCACACCCCGCTCACGCGCCTCATGTGCCAGGGCATTCAGCGCCTCTTCCTGACGTGCCGCATAGCGCTGCTTGAGATCCTCATAGCGGCTCTGGAAGGTGTCGCTGTCGAACGCCTGGGGAATGACCTTGACCAGGCGCGAGACCAGCCGGTCCACATCATGGCGCAGCCGTTCACCGACGCCGGCCGGCAGTTTCAGGACCCTGGGGTTGCGCGGGTCGTCATAATTGGCCACATAGCACCAGTCGCTGGCCGGCGCATGGGCTTCATCCCGGTGCGCCAGGTAACGCAGCATCATGGTGCGCTTACCCAGTCCGGACCGGCCCAGCGCGTAGACGTTGTAGCCGTTGTGGGGCATGGCGAGGGCGAATCGTACCGCCTCCCGGGCACGGTCCTGGCCGACGATCTCATTCAGGGGATCCAGCGCATCCGTGTTCCGGAATGGCAGGTCCTTCAGGACACAGGTCCTGTACAGCTGTTTCTGGGGAAGTGGCTTCAACTCAATCAATCCGTCATCTGTGGGGAACGGTCAGAGATCGCACTTTACAGGCCTCAACAGGATTCACAAAGCACCGTTCTGAAAGACTTACCCAAACCTGATCATCAGGTTTAGTGCTTACTTCTGCATTCATCGATGCTGGTTGCCCAGGTTGCTTACGCTGCCCGAGCAGAG
>JBNJDI010000015.1:0-32782 GCA_051744725.1 Pseudomonadota bacterium
CTTTTGTTGTTGTGCCTTCCCTGTACCCGGCGGACCTAGGGCTCGACCTCCTCAGCGGCATTGCGCAGGAACTCGAGCCGGGCCTCGCGCATGGGATCCCGGTAGTCCTCATCGCTGTAACGCTCGAACGCAGCGCCCTCCACTTCATGGCGTTCTTCCCCGGTGGGACCGAAACGGGTGCGATCCCCCGGCCGCGCCGGCAGCTGGCGCAGGCTCAGGTCGCCCAGCTCGTACGGCCCTTCATCGCCCTGGGCCTCCAGGGCCTCACGGTGCACCCGCAGCTCGGCCGTACCATCCAGGGACGACAGCCGGCCTTCATGCTCAACATGGATCAGGGGAGAGCCGGACTCCGAATAGAGATTCCCGGCAATGGCGTAATCGCCCGCCGATTCCACGCTCACCTCCACGGGAATGATCAGGTGCGCCCCGTCCACCCGGCTGGCGCCGACGCCAGTGACCTCACCCACGGCCGCGTGATAGCGCACCGGGGCCACCGCATCCACGGTTTCACTCCCGAATTCGCCGGAAACCATCAGCAGCAGCTCCATGGGCCAGTCCTCGACGCTGCTGTCACCCGGCGAGACACTCAGGCGCTGTTCCCCAGCCCCAGCCTCCAGGGATTCACGGTGAAGCACATCCCCCGCCTGATCCCTCAGGGTGACCTCGTCCAGTGAAACGCTGGAAGCACCGGCACCGCTGATGCCCACATGGCCGGTAATGGGCTCGCCATGCGCGAAATGCAGCCGGTCCAGACGCAGGGTGATGGTGGCGCGCTCGTCACCGGCGGCAACGGGCACACTGACCGGGCTGTAGCCGTTGTAGCGGTAGTCCTCAACGGCCTGTTCATCGATTGGGAAGGACCAGGGCGGGAACCGGGAACCGGCCTCGTACTGATCGGCAATGCGGGCGAACTCGCCCTCAAGCCGTTGTGCCATGGCCGCTTGCGGCCCGGCTTCACCGGACTCGCTGCCTGAAGCCGACGGCGGAGTGGGTTCGCCCCCGGTGGGCGCCGCAGCCACCTCGGGATCGGGGTCGGATTCCGGCATGGCCGTGGTGATCGCATACAGCCCCGCGATCACGGCCCCAAGAACCGCCAGTGCTGCGCCACTGGCCAGCAGCCATCGCCCCATACCGGTCTCACTGTCGGTTGTTGTTATTAAGAGATCTTAATTCCAGACACTAAAGCGACAGGGCCGTTGTGGCGAACAGAGTTTTGCATTATGGGACAGACATCACGCTCCGAAGACCTGCCAGAGAGGCACCGCCACCGCACTCAGCAGCACAACCGCCAGCCAGCCTCCCAGCATGACGGGGTGCCCGGCGCGGCCACGGTCGGCCCCACGACGCCAGCGCCACAGGAAATTGAGCACCAGCAGGGCCGTGGCCACGGCGCCCAGCGACAGCAGATCCGCCGCCCCCGCCCAGGCGCCGTCAGCCGTCTGCAGCGCTTTCTTGAGGGATTCCTTGGCACCGGCACCACTGGTACCCGGTATACCCACCAGCGCCAGCCCCGGCCAGGCAACCGCCACCAGCAGTGGCCAGCGCCACAGCCGCTGTTCCGGCAAACCGATGGCGGAAGCCAGGAAAAGCGCCCCCTTGGCGAGCCCGTGATGGAGCATGAACGCCACCACCGCGGCCATTACAGCCGGCGCTGCCCCGGGTGCCGCCATGGCCACCCCGACGGCCAGGGTTGCCATGCCCATCTGGCTGATACTGGACCAGGCGAGAACCACCTTGGGTGCCCGGGAGAACACGCCGACCAACGCCGCACCAAAGACCCCGAGGATACCCAACCCAACAAGCGCAGCACCCCAGCCTGGCCAGCTGCCTTCTCCCAGCGGCAGGAAAACCAGCCAGCCGAACACCCCGGCCTTGATCATGGCGCCACTGAGGACGGCACTGGCCGGGGTCGGTGCCACGGGATGGGCACGCGGAAGCCAGAAGTGCAGCCCGGCCAGCCCGGCCTTGATGCCGAAACCGGCCACCAGAAGGCCAATAATGGAATGGGGGCTGTCGGCCCCCGCAACAGCCCCGGGAATCACCGACAATGACAAGCTCTGGGCTTCATGGGTCGCCATGAGCATCCCCGCCAGCAGAAGCCCTTCTCCACAGACCGCGAAGCCCATATAGAGGCGGGCAGCGGCACGCGCCCGGGCATTGCCTTCGTGAACGATCAGCCCATAGGCCGCAAAGCTCATCAGCGCAAAGGCGCTGTAGAAGGTCACAACGTCCTGCGCCAGGATCAGGCCGGCATTACCCGCCAGACAGACCAGCCAGAACACCGAAAAACGGGCCCGGTCTTTACTCTGCGCCAGATAGGGGCCAGCAAAGGCGCCCGCCAGGGTCCACAGCGCCGCCACCAGGCACAGCAGGGGCCAGCGCAGACCATCCACTCCCAGCGTCACGCCCATCAGCAGTCCGGGATAGGATTCGGTCATGGTTCCATCCACCGACACGGCGGCGAGCACCACCAGAGGCAGCCCGGCCAGTGCCAGCAGGTGGTGCAGGTACCCGCGTACCCGTGGCACCAGCACCAGCAGCGCGAGGGCCAGTGGCCCGACAAGGGCAGCCAGCATCACAGGCCGTACACCTCCCGGACCATGAACTGGGCCCAGACCAGTGGACTGAAGGGCATGCCCGCCAGAACACCCGCCAGGATGACAAACAGACCGGTGAACAGGGTGGGCCACAGCAGCCAGGCATGGGCTTCCATCTGCCACAGGCTCCGCGCAACGACTGTGGCGCCACCCGGCTCACGGAACCAGAGGCGGTTGATGATGGGCAGGAAATAGGCGGCATTGAGGAGGGTACTGGCCACCAGGATCGGAACCACCCAGGCGCCCTGGCCAGCCCCCAGAGCACCCAGCCCCAGCCACCACTTACTGATGAATCCCGCCAGCGGTGGCATCCCGATCATGCCCAGGGCCGCGACGCTGAAGGCGGCGCTGGTCAGGGGCATGCACCGGCCCATGCCATCCAGCTCATCGATCCGGTGAAGGCCCTTTGTCTCGGCATAGTTTCCGGCGCAGAAGAAAAGGGTGATTTTCATGATGCCCTGATGGATCAGGTGCACGATGGCCCCGATGAGCGCCGAAGGCCCCAGGAGCGCTGCCCCCAGCGTGATGTAGGAGACCTGGCTCACGGTGGAGAAGGCCAGGCGGCGCTTGAGATCGCGCTGCTGGAGCGCGCGCAGTGAGCCGTACAGGATGGTGATCCCGGCCAGAACTGCCAGCGGCCCTCCCACACCCAGATGCCGAACCGCCTCCGCACCATAGAGATCATGGACCACGCGGATAAGACCAAAGGCCCCCGCCTTCACAACGGCCACCGCATGCAGAAGCGCACTGACCGGCGCCGGCGCCACCATGGCCGCCGGCAGCCAGCTGTGGAAGGGCACAAGGGCCGCCTTGACGCCCAGACCCGCCACCAGAAGCGCAAAGATTCCCGTCAGTGCCACCGGGTGCGCCCGCGCGCTCTCAAGCAGGTAACCGCCCGGCTGGAAATCCTCGGTTCCCGCCAGGGTATGCAGCCATACCACGCCCACCATCAGCACTGCCCCGCCCGTCAGGGCATAGATGACGTAGGTGCGCCCGGCATTGAGCGCCGCCCGGGTACCGCGATGAACAACAAGCGGGTAGGTGGCGAGGGTGAGAATCTCGTAGAAGATCAGGAAGGTGAACAGGTTACCCGCCAGCGCCACGCCCATGGTGCTGGCCACGCAGAAGCTGAAGAAACCGAAGAACCGGGAGCGACCGGGCGCCCCTTCCAGATAGCCAATGGCATAGACAGTGGTGCACAGCCACAGCAGCGATGAGAGGCCAGCAAAGACAATACTGAGCTGGTCCGCACGCAGCACGAAGTCCAGCCCAGGCCTGAATGCCCAGCGCAGCTCATAGACCTCTCCCTGCGCCACGCCCCAGCCCATGATCACCACCAGGGAGAGTTTCAGCAGGGCAGCCGCGAGATTCACTGTGGTTCGCTCACGGTGCTGGTGCTCACGCAGCGCGAAGATGATCACCGCCGCCACCACCGAGGTTCCCAGCGTCAGCAGTGGCAGCAGACCCTGACCGATCATGGCGTGGCCTCCCCGGGCCCAGGCAGCCCCATCATCTGGAGAAGCGGGCCTATGAACAGACCCATGCCCGCTGCCGTCAGCGCCAGCAGCATCGGCATCAGCTCCAGGGCGCGGGCCGGTGGTGTCAGCACCAGCGCCTCACCCTCGGCCAGATAGGTCTGGCGGTAGACCCGGAAGATATAGGCGGCCGAAACCAGGCCTCCCCCGGCAATCACGACCGTCCACCACCACTGCCCGGAATCCAGGCTGGTTTCCAGAAGAAGCCATTTGGCGGCAAAGCCACCGCTCGGCGGCAGGCCCATGATGGCAACACCAGCCAGCCCGAAACTCAGCAGCGATACCGGGATCCGCTGGCCGGTCCCGCCCAGATCCTGCACGCCACCGGCTCCCAGGGCCCGGATCAGATTTCCGGCCGCCATGAACAGGGCCGCCTTGGCCAGGGCATGGTTGAGGACAAACACAAAAACGCCGGCACGCGCCACTGGCGCCATCTCCACTGACGCGGCAGCCACAATGGGGAACACCAGGAAAAGATATCCCAGCTGGTTCACCGAGGACCAGGCCACCAGCATCTTGAGCCGGGGTTCACACCAGGCCTTCCAGCCGCCCCAGGCGATGGCGAGGATGCCCAGAACGCCCAGCAGCGTCACCAGCCAGAAGGGCGCACTCAGGCCGGACTCATGCCAGAAACGGAAAAGACTGTAGAAGGAGGCCTTGGTGACCAGCGCGGACAGCAGGGCACTGATGGGCGGCTCCGCCGCGCCGTGCGCCGGGGGGAGCCAGGTGTGCAGCGGGAACAGCGCCGCCCGCCCAACCAGACCGGCGGTTACCAGAACGGCTGCCAACTGCAGCAGCGCTGAGTCCGCCGGCTCCAGCTCACTCAGGCGCAACGAGCCCGACCCGGCAAACAGCACGGCACCCGCCAGAACCAGCACCGGCGCCCCGGAAAGGACCACGATCAGATAGCCCCGGGCAGCCGCCCGGGTTGCAGGCCCTGGACGCAGCTGGATGAGCAGCACCACTGCCACGGCCACCAGCTCCAGGCCCAGGAACAGAAGCAACAGATCCGAAGCCAGCCAGACCAGGTTGAGACCGCCCCAGAGCAGTGCCAGACAGCCCCAGAAACGCCGGTGTCGCCTTGCTTCCAGATCCGCCTTCAGGAAGCCCCAGGCATGCAGACCACCACCGGTGATCAGCCCCCAGGTGAGTCCGAGCATGAGCGCCGCCAGGCCATCCAGCCGCAAACCCACGCCGAGCGCGGGCACCAGCGCCAGCCGCTCGCTGATTTCCCCCTCCATGAGCCCGGGGAAGGCCAAGGCCATCAGCGCCAGGCCAACGGCAACCAACAGCAGGGCCCACGGCGAACACGCTGGTCGCCACCGGTACAGGGCCATCCAGGCAAGGGGTAAAAAGGGTGGGATGAGGAGTGCCGTCATGCCCTGTCAGATGCTGAAGGCGGCCCGGAAACCGCTGACCCATTCGGGAACCCCTTCGGTCGCGGGTTTGCGGATCACCCTGGCACCGGGCAGATGCAGGCGGGCATCCGGGTCCACCACGCTGACCGGCACACCCGAGGCCACAAACTGGACCAGCGAAGCGGCGGGATAGACGTTCAGGGATGAGCCCACCACCAGCAGATGGTCCGCGCGGCTGACCAGTTCCGCCGCCTGCTCCATGGCCGGTACCGCCTCTCCGAACCAGACCACGTTCGGGCGCATGGGGTGACCACAGCTGCAGATGAGATCCGGACTCAGATCCCGCTCTCCCAGTTCCATCACCTCTTCCGGGTCCACGGCACTGCGGGCCTCCATGATGCTGCCGTGGAGGTGCAGCACATGGGAGGAGCCGGCGCGCTCATGGAGGTTGTCGACGTTCTGGGTCACCACACTGACCCGGCAGCGGTGCTCCAGGTTCACCAGGGCCTCGTGCGCCGCATTCGGGCTGGCCGCCAGCACCTGGTGGCGGCGGTGGTTGTAGAAATCCCGCACCAGCCGTGGGTTGCGCGCCCAGGCCTCGGGCGTGGCCACATCCTCGATGGCCACCTGCTCCCAGAGCCCGCCCGCATCCCGGAACGTGGACAGACCGCTCTCGGCACTGATGCCAGCGCCGGTCAGAACCACCACATGCTCGCTCAGACGGAACGATGAATCAGTGCGTGTGCGCCACATTCAACCTCCTGATGCAGACCAACCCATTGAAACAGCATAGCCAGTGCCTGTACCAGAAGCCCGGCACAGGGCTGTCGCGGGTAATTCGAATGGGTAAATATCCAGTTACGTGCTACTTTGAACTGTATCAAATTCCCACAACCGAGGTATCAGGAATGCGGCAGAACCTTCCAGTTACCGATAAAGAAGTACCGGTACAGGAAGACCGGCCCCTGATCTCCGCCACCAATGACCGGGGCGTGATTGAGTTCGTTAACGAGGCTTTTGTGGAAGTCAGCGGTTTCACTGAGGACGAACTGATCGGTCAGCCCCACAACCTCATCCGGCATCCGGACATGCCGCCGATGGTTTTCGAGCACATGTGGGGCCACCTCCAGGCGGGCAAGCCCTGGATGGGGCTGGTCAAGAACCGCTGCAAGAATGGCGACTTCTACTGGGTCAGCGCCTACGTCACCCCCATCCGCCGGGATGGCCGGATCGTGGGATACGAGTCGGTGCGCGCCAAGCCGGAACGCGACTGGGTGGCGCGGGCAAGCCGGGTCTATGCCCGCCTCAATGCGGGCAAGCGTGCCGCGCCCATCAGCCTCGAGATCAAAGCCATTGCCATGCAGAACCTGCCCGTGGCGCTGGTCGCGGGTGCCGCACTGGCACCATTGCCATTCGGGCTCGGCCCGGGGGTGATGGCCGGCACCACCCTGGCCGGGCTTGCCGCGGGTGCTGTCTGGAACCGCCAGCGCCTGCAGCAGCGCCTGAAGCAGACCCTGGCGCTGCGACCCGATGCCTTTGCCGACCCGCTTGTGGCCACCACCTATTCACCCCGCGGCAGCGGCCTGCGCGAGCTGGACATGCTGATGATCAGCGAGAAGGCCAGGCTGATCACCGTCCTCGAGCGCATGGAAAATCTGGCCGGCCAGCTCTCCACCAAGGCGGCCCAGGGGCACCAGCTGATGCAGACCGGCCGCGACCAGATCCGCAACCAGCGCGGCGAGACGGACCAGACCGCCTCGGCCATCAACGAGATGACGGCCTCCATCAGCGAGGTTTCCCAGAGCGTGGGCCAGGCCGCCCAGCAGGCGGACGAGGCCAATACGGCGACCGGCGAGATCACACGCATTGCGGGCGAGAACTCCCGCGTCATCGGCGAGCTCACCGGCAGTGTCGACAACGTTGCCCAGACGGTGAACCAGCTGGGCGAGGCCACGGATGAGATCGGCTCCGCCGCCCAGCTGATCACGGACATTGCGGACCAGACCAACCTGCTGGCGCTGAATGCGGCCATCGAGGCCGCCCGTGCTGGCGAGGCCGGGCGCGGCTTTGCCGTGGTCGCGGACGAGGTGCGCAATCTGGCCAGCCGCACCCGGGAATCCACGGACCGCATTCACCAGATCATCGACAACTTCAAGCAGCAGGTCCAGGCCTCCCTGGAGGCCACGGAAAACAGCCGCAGCATGGCCCAGCAGGGTCTGGATGCGGTTCAGGACACCGAAACCAAGGTCCAGGAGGTCGCGGGCTACATCGATACCATCGCCTCCCAGACCATGCAGATGGCCTCCGCTGTTGAGGAGCAGAGCCAGGTGGCGGACCAGATCAACCAGCAGATCACGCGAATCGCCGAGCTGGCGGACCAGACCACCGGGCAGGCGGACGAGACGGCAGAGGTCAGCTCCGCCGTGGAAGGGCTGTCGGAGGATCTGCACGTGCTGGTGGACCGCTTCAGATCCGGCCAGGAGTAGAACGCCAGGGATTGGTTCCCTCCGGCGCGGGATGCGCCCATAATGGAACCGTCTGAAGGGAGGCTCAACCGATGGCAACTGTATTCAAGACGGTCACACTGGCTGTTGTGCTGACGCTGGTCACTGGCTGCGCCCGTTACGCCGTCACGGATTTCGACAGCAACGCCGGTTTCGACCGCTACAACAGCTACCGCTTTGCCGAGCGTGATGAAGATGCCGTTCAGGGTCTGGATGCCGCACGCATTGAGCGGGCCCTGCAGCAGGCACTGACCCAGGAGGGCTTCACCCAGGGGGATGGGGAGCCGGACGTCCTGGTACGGTACCGGATTGAGGACGAGGTACGGACCGAGTCACGGGGGCCGAGCTTGGGCCTTGGATTCGGGTTCGGACGCAGCCCTTTCACCTTCGGCATGGCCCACAGCCCGGTTCGGACCCGCGAAATACGTGAAGGCCAGCTGGTGGTGGAGATGGTGGACCCCACCATCGAGCAGGTGGTCTGGGAAGGACGGGCCCGGCGCTACCTGAGTGAAAACCAGGATCGCGAAGAGCGTACCGAGCTGATCGATCAGGTCATTGAGGCCATGTTCGAACAGTACCCGCCTCAGCCCTGATCATGCCCAGCCGCTCCATTAGACTCTGGAAGTCGCTCAGGGGCATGGGGCGGGCCAGCAGGAACCCCTGGATCCAGTCACAGCCGGCATGCTCGAGGATGCTGCGCTGTGCTTCCGTCTCCACCCCTTCACCGATAACGCTGATACCCAGTGTGTGGGAAAGCTGGATGATGCCTTCCACCAGGTGGCGGTCCCGTTCGCTCTCCTCGATCGGATCCACGAAGCTCTTATCGATCTTGAGGATATCCGGGGCGAACTCACGCAGGTAGCTCAGGCTGGAATAGCGCACGCCGAAATCATCGATGGCAATCTTCGCTCCGATACTGCGCAGCCCCGCAAACAGGCGGCGCGAATAGGCCGGTTCCTCCATCAGGGAGCTCTCGGTCAGCTCCAGTTCCAGCACGCCTTCCGGCACATTCCAGGCCTCCATCAGCCGCCGCGTTTCCGTCAGCAGGTGCTCATCCTGGAGCTGGCGCGCCGACACATTGAGCGCCAGCACAAAATGATCCGGCAACCCGCGTCGGCGCCACTCGTGGATGCAGCGGCAGGCCTGTTCGATCACCCACACGCCCACATCCGCGATGAGGCCCGTCTCCTCAAGAAGGGGGATGAACTCCCCCGGTGAGATCATGCCATGCTCCGGGTGCTGCCAGCGCAGCAGGCACTCGGCACCGGCCATCCGGGTACCCGTCGCATTGAACTGGGGCTGGTAGTAAAGCTCGAACTCCCGGTTCTCCACCGCCCGGTGGATATCCGCCTCAAGCCGCAGGCGTTCGGTACTGGCGGGATTGTCGCTCTCGTCGAAATAGGACCAGTTGTTACGGCCATGGCGTTTGGCGCTGTACATGGCCACATCCGCACTGCGGGTAAGGCTTTCGGCATCGCCTCCATCCCGGGGGAAAAGCGCCACACCGACGCTGAGGGTCAGGAATGAATCCTCTCCCTGGAGCCGATAGGGCCGCGAAAGGTCATTGATAATCCCGCGCACCACGGTTTCCCGCTGTTCCGTATCCTGGCGGCGGGAAAGCAGCACCGCGAATTCGTCACCGCCCAGCCTTGCCAGGAATCCCCGCCCTTCAACCACGTTCAGCAGCCGCCGGGCCACCTGGCGCAGCAGTTCGTCCCCCGCGCTGTGGCCCAGTGAGTCATTGATGTACTTGAAGCGGTCCAGATCGAGAAACAGGAGGGCGAACGACAGGTTGTTGCGGATGGCGTCCTGGCATTGCTGTTCCAGCCGCTCATGGAAAAGGTAACGGTTGGGCAGGCCGGTGAGACGATCGTAATAGGCGGCTTCGTAAAGGGCTTCCTGCTGGTGGTGCTGCTCGGTGATGTTTTCCGTTACCCCGACCATCCGGACCAGCTCACCCTGTTCGCCGCAGATCGGGTAGGCACGGTCCTCGACCCACAGCCAGGTGCCATCGGCATGCTGGACGCGGTACTGCTGGGTGATGCTCTGACAGCTCCGGATGATGTGTTCCAGTGTGCTGGTGACCCGTTCACTGTCCTGGGGATGGACGGTTCGCAGCCACAGATCCCGGTCCTCGAGCAGGCGCTCCGGCGGCAGTCCCCAGATGGATTCGGCCGCCGGGGACACATAGCTCAGGCGCTGGCGCTCGGGATCCCAGACCCAGAATACTTCCGGAATGTGCTCCGCCATCTCCTGGAAGCGCGCCTCGCGCTCCACCGCCTCACGGCTGATGCCGGCAATGGCCGCGTACAGGCTGCGCATGGCAAGGTACAGGAGCATCCCCGTCAGGCCTATGTAGAAGACCCCTTTCCAGGTCTGCAGCTGGCTGGCCCTGACCGGGTCCTCCACCAGGGTGGCCAGCCACATGTCACTGAACATGATCCAGCTGGTTCCAAGCAGGACATACAGAACCACGATCAGCAGAGGCCCCCGCTCCAGCAGCACGGGCCAGTGGTGACGGATGTCGTTACTTCGGCTCAGGGATCCGGACTGCTTTGCCATCAACGCACTCCAGCGTCATTGCTCACTCGACACCAGGTTTCAGATCCACCCAGGTGGGATCATGGTCCGAGGCTCGCCAGGGTTCCTGTGCGGAGACGGTCACCGGCTCCGGTAACCCATTGCGCGCTTCCCTGCTGTAGTGGAGCAGTGGCGGTTCATCGGCATTGATCGGATGGATGCCGGCCGCCTCCACGGTACCTTCTGTTTTCCCTGCCAACAGAATATAGTCCAGTGTGCCCGACTGTGCCCGATAGATGTAGCTGCTGCGCGGGCTTTCAGGGTGACCGGCGAGAACGTTGCGGTACCCGGCCTGCTCCAGCAGCGACAGCGGCGTCTCCCGCGCATAGGCATTGAGGTCCCCGACCAGAACGACTTTCGGGGCCGCCATGGGGTCCCTGAGCCGCTCCAGCCACTGGAGCAGCCGTCGCGTTGCCGCATTGCGGTGGGCACTCCAGCAGCCCTCGCCGTCCCCCTGGGCCGCGTTGGCACCACTGGCTTCACCGCAGCGCTTGCTCTTGAAGTGGTTGACCACCACCAGAAACACCGCACCGGAGGCGTTATGGCGAAAGCGCTGGGCCACGGGCGGACGGCTGCCCTTGTTGAAGGGCCCTGACCGCAGCACCTCCGGCTCTCCGACAGGCGTAACCCGGTCACTGCGCCAGGCAAGGCCCACGGCAATGGCATCATCGCCCGGCCGGCGCTGCGGGCTGGCATACGCCCAGCTGCCCTCGAGCTCCGCCGTCAGGGAGTCGATGGCACTGTGTTCCCCGGTGCCATCGTTTTCCAGCTCCACCAGCCCGATGATGTCCGCCGCCAGGCCATCCAGTGCCGTCACCAGGCGCTGGTGCTGGGCCCGCCAGGCGGCAGCGGTTTCAGCGCCACGGTCAGTGGGAAAGCCTCCGCCACTGCCGTCGCCATTGAAATAGTTCTGCAGGTTGAAGCCCGCCACCCGGACAAGGCCTTCCCGCGGCCGCTCAAGCGGCTCCGGCGGGGGATTCATGGTCCGGATCGCCGGGGCCGTCGTGGGCTGCAGCCGCCAGTCGTCATAGCGGTAGTCCAGAATGCCCTCCACGTCCTCAAGGGCATCGCCCACGCGGAGACGCCGGCCGGATTCGTAGTGACGCAGTACCCAGTCCGGCAGGGAAGCGAACTGACGCCGACTGCCGTCATCCAGCAGCAGGCGCCGCTCCTCGTTGCGCTCGGCCACCTGCTGCGCCGCCTCACCGGGCTCCGCAACCTGGGTGGGCTGGAACAGGCGCCCGTCAGCCAGGGCGATGACGCCGTAGCGCGCCAGCTCATAGAGGCCGGTAACCGTGGCATCGTGCTGCAGGCGAACCCGCATCCCCTCCAGCGCCTCTTTGCCTTCACCGTCCACGGGCAGTGACAGCGGAGCGGGTTCAGGAAGGCCCGGCTCGCCGCAGCGAGCCTCGATACGGGCGTCGGAAAGCTGGGTCATGCCGTGGTATTCCCCCGCCTCACCGCGCACCCGAAGCCGCTCCCCCGGCGACACATCAGCGCCCGGCGCGTAGATGAACAGGCCGCGGGAGGCCGGGTCCTGCGCGGTCGCCTGCGTCTGCTGCTGGATGAAATACCCCCCCAGCTCATCACGGGCCGTGAAGTCCGCCGTGACAATGCCTTCCGTCAGCACCACACGACCATCCAGGGGCGTGACCGCTGCCGTGCCCTGGATGCGCTCCACCGCAGTAACCGCGCCATCGCAGTCGGCTTCCCCCGCCGCCGGCAACGGCCAGAACCCATAGCTGAGACCAAACCAGAGCCCGATGGCCAGAACCACCAGCCATGCCGGCACCCATCTGAGGCTGTACATCGACGCGCTCCCTCTCGCTGTAACCTGTGGACAACCCCTATGGGTAAACCCGTATCCCCGCATTAGACTATCAGAAGGTGATTCGGAGATGTCGTGGCGGATCTTGATCCGCTGAGGCACAATAGCGCCCACCGGGTGCTGTAATACCGCGCCCAAAACCATAAGCAGGCAAAGTAATGGATGGTAGGATGGCAGGCAGGCAGCCCAAGCAGAGTGCCGATACGATGAACCAACGTCAGTTCCCCTTCAGTGTGGCCCGCATTGCCCGTCGCTGGCGCAAGCTGCTCGACGAACGCCTCAAGGACCTGGGCGTTACCCAGGCGCGCTGGAGCACCATGGTTGCCCTGCACCGTGGCGGCGAAGGGGTGACCCAGCGGGAACTGGCGGAGCTGATGTCCATCGAGAATCCCACCCTGGTCCGGCTGCTCGACAACCTGGAATCCCAGAAACTGATCGAACGCCAACCCTGTGAGCAGGACCGGCGGGCCCGCCGCCTGCACCTGACCGACCACGGCGAATCCTTCATCAAAAAGCTGGATGAACGGGCCGAAGGCCTCCGTGAGCAGCTTCTGAATGGCATCAGTGACGACGAACTGGCAACATGTCTGGATGTGTTCGAACGCATCCTGGCCAATGCCGAAGCCGCGAGTACGGATCAACAGGATCTTGCTGCCACTGACGAACAGAAATAGCCTTCCCCTAGCCCTGATCGCCCTCTGCCTGTGGGCGTTCGCCATGGCCGCGCCCGCCAGTGGGCAGGTCCATGAGTGGCAGCCCGGCGATACCATCATCGGCAAACCCACCTGGGTCACCACGGCCTACGAGGACACCTTCGCCGGCATCGGTGAGAACCGGGGTTTCGGTTTTCTCGAAATGGTGCGCGCCAATCCGGGCGTGGACCCCTGGCTGCCAGGGGATGGCACCCGTATAAGGCTCCCCTCCCGCCGCCTGCTGCCCTCGGGTCCCCATAAGGACATTGTCATCAATCTCGCCGAATTCCGGCTCTATCATTTCCGGGACGACAGAGTGGTGACCTACCCGGTAGGCATCGGCAACTCCCGAACGCCCTCACCACTGACGCGGACCAGTGTCCGCATGCGCCTGGAATCCCCCGCCTGGTATCCGCCGGAGTCCATCCAGGAGGAAGCCGCCGAGGAGGGCCGCGAACTGCCGGCAGAAATCCCGCCGGGCCCCTCCAATCCGCTCGGGCCCTTTGCGCTCCAGCTGGAGGAGGACGGCTACCTGATCCATGGCACCAATAAGCGCTTCGGGGTTGGCCAGCAGGTCAGCCACGGCTGCATCCGGATGTTCAATGACGACATCGAGGAACTGGTCTGGGCCACCGCCAAGGGCAGTGGTGTGCGGATTGTCGATGAGCCCGTGAAGGCGGCCGTTCAGGGCAACACCATATGGCTGCAGGTTCACGGGCAGAAAGAATCCCTCGGGGAGGCGGACCGCGACCGGCTGTGGCGGGAAGCCGAAGAAGCCCTGGAGCGTATCCGGAGTGAGGAGCCCGGGGTTGAGATCCACCGCCGCCGGGTGGAGGAGGCCGTTGAGGAAGCCAGCGGCCTGGCGGTCCGGGTCGGCATGGTCGTGGGCAAGGCCCCGGGATGGCGCTACTGGCGGTCCAGCAGATAGTCCAGGCTGGCGCCGTAATCCGGGGCAAAGACCTCCAGGAAATACGCCACTTCGGGCAGCGCTTCGGCTTCCAGGCGTGTGCGGATCTGCTGGGCCGCCTGCTCGAACTCCCGGTTCCCCGCCCGCAGTTCCGCCTCACACTTGAGCAGCGCCGCCAGCCGGTCCGCCGCCTTGATCAGCTCCGCCGTGCTGTCACTCCAGCTGCTTTCCTCCAGATAGGGCGCCAGTGCCGGGCGCAGCGTCTCCGGCAGCAGGTCCAGCAGTTCCTTCTGGGCGCGGTGCTCAACATCCGCGAAAGCCTCGCGCATGACGCTGGAATAGTACTTCACCGGCGTCGGCATATCCCCGGTGATCACCTCGGAGGCATCGTGATAGAGGGCGGCGGCGGCAATGGCATCGGCATTCACGTCCCCGTCGTAGTGCGTATTGCGGATGGTTGCCAGGGCGTGGGCCAGCACCGATACCTCCCAGGAATGCGTGGCCACATCCTCCTCAATGGCGTTGCGCATCAGCCCCCAGCGCCGGATCCAGCGCAGGCGGCCAAGGTAGGCGAAGAAAGGACTGGTGCGGCGTGCCATGATGCGGTAACTCCAGCGGGCGGTGGTTGTTCACAGTGGCGCCATTATACGGCCATGGGGCTGGCAGCGGGCAACGCGGGCACGAACATGTTAGTGTTCTGGCGAAAACACTCAGGAGGTACGCCGTGGATATTGGCGACATGCGCCGGGACTTTGAAAGCGAGGGGCTGGAACGCGACCACCTGGACGACAGCCCCTTCCGCCAGTTCGAGCACTGGTTCGACCAGGCCCGTGAGGCGGGCATCGAGGACGCCAATGCCCTGACGCTGGCCACCGCGGATGCCGGGGGCTGGCCCACCGCGCGTACTGTGCTGCTCAAGTACTTCGATGCCGAGGGGTTCGTATTCTACACCAACTACGGCAGCCGCAAGGCGAAGGCGCTGGACGCGAACCCACGCGCGGCCATGCTTTTCCCCTGGGTGGCGCTCAACCGGCAGGTGACCATTGAGGGCGCCGTGGCGAAGGTGAGCCGGCAGGAGTCACTGAAGTATTTCACGTCCCGCCCCGAGGGCAGCCAACTGGGTGCCTGGGTCTCCGAGCAGAGCGCGGTGATCGAATCCCGCCAGGCACTGGAGGCCAAACTCCAGAGCATGAAGGCGCGATTCCGTCAGGGGCGGATCCCGCTGCCGGATTTCTGGGGCGGTTACCGGGTGATTCCCGAGCGCATCGAGTTCTGGCAGGGCCGGCCCAGCCGGCTGCACGACCGTTTTGAGTATCGCCGGGAAGGTGATGGATGGCGGATCCAGCGTCTTCAGCCCTAGCGCCACCGCAGCTGTTCAGTGCCCCGCCCGGCACTGGCGGGGAAGCCGGGCTCAATGACGCGGAAAAGGCCCGGCTCAAGGCCATGACGGACAGCGGCCGCCGGGCGACCTATATGGCGGCCCGCCAGGTCTGGCGCCAGGGGGCCCGGCAGTTCACCCGGCGCCATGGACTGGCCTGCCCGGATTTCGACCGGCTGCCGGCCGGGGGCGCCATCACGCCTGCTGATGCCGGTTTCCGGAGCAGTCTCTGCCACACGGACAGACTCGTTCTGGCGGCGTTCAGCCAGGGGCCCGTCGGGGTGGATGCCGAGCCGGTGGATCGCAGGCCGCCCTGGCAGGCGCTCGCCCGGCGCTGGTTTGCCGGCCCGGAAACGGACTGGCTGCAGGCGCAGGCCCAGCCGGAAGACGCCTTCCTGATGCTCTGGACCCTGAAGGAGGCCTGGATCAAGGCCACCGCCCGGGGTATTGCCGGCAACCTGCAGGCACTGGTGTTCGATCCGGAAAACGGCCAGCTCCTGCTGGACCGGCCGGATCCGGCCTGGCGCGTGGCCACCACGACGGTCCAGGACCACCGGGTCTGCGTGGTCTGGCAGGGCAGCGCCATGCCTGAGTGGCGGCATAACGAGGCGATCTGTGACGCGCACTGGCACTTACACAGGGTGGGTTCGGCATGAAGAATGTGGTGGAACGCAGTGACGGACGCTGCCCCTGGTGCGGCGACGCCCCGGATTACATCGAGTACCACGACCGGGTCTGGGGCCGGCCGGTGACCGACCGGGATGACCTCTTCGAGAAGCTCTGCCTGGATGGCCAGCAGGCCGGGCTGAGCTGGCTGACGATCCTGCGCAAACAGGCCGGCTATCGCCGGCGGTTCGAGGCCTTCGAGCCCGAGCGCCTGGCCAACTGGGGCGAGCTGGAGATCGAGGCGGCACTGTCCGATGCCGGCATTGTCCGCAATCGCCGCAAGGTCGAGGCCATTGTGGGCAACGCCCGGGCGCTCCTGGCCATGGAACGGGGGGGCGAGGATTTCAGTACCTTCCTGTGGTCGTTTGTGGACCATCAGCCGATCATCAACGAATTCCGTGACGTGCAGGAGATTCCGGATGAAACCACGGCGTCCAGGGCCATGTCCCGAGCGCTGAAAAAGCGGGGTTTCCGGTTCGTCGGCCCCACCATCTGCTATGCCTTCATGCAGGCGGTCGGCATGGTCAATGACCATCTCCTGGGGTGCCCGGTGCGCGCGGAAACCGTCGCCCAGAGCCGTGAGGTGGCCCTGTGATCACGGAATTCGTGGCCGTCGCGGCCGGCAGCGCGCTGGGCGGGCTCTGCCGCTTCCACCTGACGGGCTGGATCGACCGCCGCACCCACACGCCGCTGTCCTTCGGCACCCTGACGGTGAATACCCTGGGTGCCTTTCTCCTGGGGCTTCTGGTCGGCACCCTCGGTGGCGCGGCGGAACAGCCCGTGGCCGCCGCCCTGGCCATGACCGGCTTCTGCGGAAGCTTCACCACGGTATCCTCCTGGTCCCTCCAGACCATCACCCTGGCGCGCACGCACCGGGCTGCAACAGCGCTTTTCAACCTGGCCGCCACGCTGGTGGCCGGGCTGGGCGCGGTCATCCTGGGTCTGGCGATGACAGGAGGCTGGCAATGAACCAGGCGATCACCAGTCTCTGGGTGGCCCTGGGCACGGCATTGGGGGGTGTCCTGCGCTACGGGGTGGACCGGCTCCTGCTCACGGAGGCCCCGTTCCCCTGGAGCACCCTGGTCGTGAACACCCTCGGCTCCCTTCTCATTGGCTGGATTGCCGGGCGCGCCACCATCCCCTCCTCAAGGCTCGCGCACGCCAACCTCCACGCCTTTCTGGTGCCCGGTTTCTGCGCCGGGCTCACCACCTTCTCGGTGTTCAGCCACGAAACCCTTGTCCTTCTGCGTTCCGGCGCAGTGGCGGCTGGTACCGCCAATATCACGGGCACGGTCGTACTGATGCTGACCGCCTCTGCCCTGGGGCTGGCGGCAGGCCGGCGGAACATGACGGATCACAAAGACTGAGAACAACAGCAAACCAGATGCCACCACGCCATCGTATCTCTCGATACACCAAAGGGCAGTATGGGACCCGGTTATGCGTATTCAGCTTCCCGCTCTCCGTGACGCGGCAGAACGCGTCGAGTACACCGAGATACGGTCACTGGAAGGCCAGTTCTACATGATCCGTGTGCTGCTGGACGGCCAGCACCGGGTTCTTTCGGACGACGATAACGCCACCATACTCCTTCCCAGCGTCCCCGCCGCCAATGAGCTGCTGGATGAGGCGGGCATCGCCACGCGGGAGCTGGTTCATGATTCGGCCTACAACGAGATGGTCGGGCTGGATGAGGTGGGCATCGATCCGCTGCGCATACAGACCGGGAGATACCGCTGATGCTTGCGATCCGTCCGCTCGCGTTCACCTTCGGCCTCGCAGGGCTGATTCCGTTCGTGGCCACGCTGGCCATCATGGTGTTCTCCCCCCATCACGGGCCGCTTGGCACCCAGCTCTTCTACCTGTACAGCGCGGGGATACTGGCTTTTCTCAGTGGCGTCTACTGGCCGGTGAGCATGCAGATGGGTGAGCACAGCTATCCGCTGTCACCCATCCATGCCATGTTCCTGAGTCAGGTGTTCTTCGTTTCCGCGGGGCTGACGCTGCTGCTGGACTGGCACCTGCAGGCGTTGATCTTCCCGGTGCTCTACATTCTGCTGTGCCTTACGGACTGGTTCACCATGCCCGGCTACTGGCCGCGCTGGTACCTCAACCTCCGGCTTATGCTGACAACTGGGGTGGTGGCGTGCCAGGCGGCGGCGGCCACCTGGCTCTACCTGGTGCATTGAGGCTCAGGGGTCAGTTACCGGCCACATCCGCAAACAGGGCGGCATGCTCACGCAGCTTGCTCAATGCGCCCTTTTCGATCTGACGCACCCGCTCACGACTGATGCCCAGCTCCTCGGAGATGACCTGGAGGGTCTCGGGCTCATCCCGGTTGATCCCGAAGCGCCGGCCCAGAATATCAGCCTCGCGCGCACGCAGCAGGTGGAACAGATCCTTCAGCAGGCGCGCCTGATCCCGCTCCTCCAGCGGTGACTCCCCGTTGTTGCCGTTTTCATCGGCCAGGGTGTCTCCCAGCTCGAGATCCCCGTCACTGGAAATCGGCGTGGCGGTGGAGACCTCCGGGCGGGCGAAGCCCAGCAGTTCATCCACGCGGTCCGGGGTGGTCCCGGCCGCCTCAGCCAGTTCATAGCGGTCGGGCTGGGCACCGGTCTCGCGCTGAAGACGGGCTTCCACGGCCTGCAGGCGCCGGATCTCGTCCACCACATGGTCCGGCGTGCGCACCACGCGGCGCCCGCGCTTGATGGCCCGCTTGACCTCCTCGGAGATCCACCAGTAGGCGTAGGTGGAGAACTTGAAGCCACGGGTCGGATCAAAACGCTCCACGGCCTTGATCAGGCCCAGGTTGGCCTCCTGGATGAGATCCGGCAACGGCAGACCGCGACCCTGCTGGCCACGGGCAATGTAGACCGCCAGCCGCAGGTTGCTCTGGATGAGTTCACGCCGCCACTTGCGCAGATCCGCCAGATGCTGGCGTGCCTGCTCACTGAGCGAGCCGGTATGGCCTTCCACCCGGGCAAGCACTTCCCGGATGGTCAGTGCTTCCGGTTCCGGCTCCGCGATTTCCGCGAGCAGACCACGGAGGGTCTGTTCCAGTGACTGGCCCAGGTCGCGCTCCGCTTCCCTGCCGAGAAGCGAGAAGCGATGGGCATCCCGGAAATAGTGACCGACGACGGAAGCTGGCTCCTGATCGTCCAGCACTTCCGGCTCGGCTGACGCCGGCTCCTTCCAGGTTTCCGTCGTATCGGCCCTGACGTCGTCAACCAGCTCACGGTCACGCTGCTCCATCGGGTCCAACAGCGTATCCATAGTATTCCCCTGGTTGATGGTTCTATCTGTATATACTTTATGCGGTCGTTTATGGATGACTCAATGCGCCCGTGAGTGTTACAGGGCGGAAGGGTGAGAGCCCCTGTCAGACAGGGGCTCTGAAGCAATAGCGGCGTGCCATCACAGCCATTGAGACAGCCAATCAGGCCGCAACAATGGCGTATTCGTGCTTGTGGGGCTCAATCAGCTTGCCGTGCAGGGTGGCGATGGCGCGCTCGTAGTCACTCTCTTCAACCACGAACTGCATGTCCACCTGGCGCATGCACTGGTGCATGGCGAGTACCGGGATCTCCGCGTCATGCAGGGCGCTGACCGCCGTGGCCAGCAGCCCCGGCACCTGCATGTCACTGCCAATGGCCGATACCATCGCGACCTTGCGGGTGGAGATCTCCGCCGACGGGAACACCTCTTCCAGCGCCTTCACCAGCCGCTTGACGTTGCGCAGCGAGGTATCCACGTAGTGGGTGATGGTATTGGCATTGGTGTCCTTGCTGACGAAATGCACCTTGAAGCGCGACAGGATCTCCAGGAACTTGCGGTCCGCCCCGGGCTCACCGAGCATGTCCTGATCGAACACCTCGATGCCGAAGACGTGCCGCATACCCGCCACGATCTCTACCTGAGGCTTCTCGCTCACGTAATCGCGGGTGATCAGCGTTCCCGTGTGCTCGGGCTCAAAGGTGTTCTTCAGCCGCAGCGGAATGTCCGCCTGGCGCATGCCCTTGGCCGCGCGCGGGTGGATCGCCTCCATGCCCAGGTTGGCCAGCTGGTCGGCCACGTCGTAATTGGTGCGGCCCAGCGGCACCACCTTCTCCGCATCCACGATCTTCGGATCGGCGGAACTGAGGTGGTATTCCTTGTGGATCACTGCTTCCCGCGCCTCGGTCATGCAGGCAATCCGGGAGAAGGTCATCTCGCTGTAACCACGGTCAAAGGTGCGCATCAGCCCTTCCTGGCACTGGGCGTAACCGGTGACGATGGCCAGCTCCCGGCTCAGGTCGATCTTGTCGAAGGCCTGGGCGACTTTCTCGTCCAGCGGCAGGGTCTCGGTGTCGCGCCAGCCGGTGAGGTCCACCAGGCGCGCGTTATAGCCCTCGTTCTGCAGCAGCAGCGTGGTGTTGAAGGCGCTGTGCGCCTCGCCGATACCGGCGAGCATCTCGCGCACCGTCAGCAGGTGGTCCTCGAGCTGGAAGTGGCCGTAGGAGCACAGGCGCTGGAGGTCCAGAAGGCAGTTGCGCACGCCCTCGATGCGTTCGGCGATGAACTGGTCCGCCTGCTGGCTGAGAAGCTCGTCTCCGAACAGTTCCTCGTTGATTTCACAGAGGAATTTCGAGAGTTTGGTGAGTTCATCGCCCCAGGCCCAGTCGGAGTCCGACTGGGAGAACAGGGCATAGACGCCGGCGTCGCCGGTCTTCTTGTGCTCCAGCAGCCGGTCCGTCACGCCCCCGTAGGCGGAAACCACGAAGATGCGGTTGTAGACATCGCCTTCCTCGCGGTTGGCGAGAATGATGTTGTCGCGAACGGCGGTATAATCCGACATGGACGTACCACCGATTTTTTCTACCGTATGTTCTGCCATAGTACCGTTCTTACGTTGATTCTGACTTTGCGCTCCGGCACCGACCGGTTGTCCTGCCAACCAGTGTAGCCGGCACCGGAGCCGTATGCTGTTTCAGTGCGCGCTCACGTCGAAGGGGCCGATCCGCAGCAGGATCTCGGAATCGTGCTGCCCGCCGAAGTGGGCGTCACTGTCAAAGAAGGTTTCACGCTGCGTTTCCGCGCCCAGATCCCGCGCGAAGGACAGGAACAGGCCCCAGGAGGCTTCGTTGTCCTCGGTGATGGTGGTATCCATGAAGCGCACGTTGCGGCAGGCAGGGCGCTCCACGATGAAGCGCAGCATGCGCTTGCCCAGGCCGGTACCGCGGGCCTTCTCATGCACCGCCACCTGCCAGACGAAGACAGTATCCGGCTTGGTGGGCGGAATATACGCGGCAATGAAGCCCACCAGCTCACCGTCGAGTTCGGCAGCGACGCCGGTCTCCGCGAAGTGAGTGCACTGGAGGAGATTGCAGTAGATGGAATTGGGGTCGAGAGGCGGGCATTCGGCAATCAGCCGGTGTAACCGGTAGCCATCCGTATCCTTCGGTTGCCTGAGCTCGATTGCCTCCGCCCTGGAGGTCTCGCTGGTCATTCGGTCTCGAGTTCATCCAGCCATCGGAGCTGTGCCCGCTGTTCTGACTGAATGCCTTTGCCGTTGATTTTAGGGGCTTTTTCCCAGCCCTGTATGGGATAGTACTTAGGCCATTATAAAGGCTGGCTGGTGAAAATGGAACCAACGCGGGGGTTGAGACCTCTGTGGAACCATCTAGAATCGTTTTGCCCGGGCGCGAATACCGTCAGGCAGGCATCAGTGGGTTTGTAAACATGGCGCTGTCCGCCCGTGGCCACCTGACCGTCTGATGGAAAAGGGCCAGTAGATGAGTAACAACCGGGCCACGTCTGCGTCCTCTTATCAGAAGCTGCAAGCACGCTCAAAAGGTGATCATTCATGCGCCTCCGGCATACCCTTCACATCATCGGATTCCTGGCGATCCTGGCGGTCACCACGCATAGCGCAGGCGAAACAGACCAGGAAGTCGTCATGTTCTCTATTGATTACTGCCCCAGTTGCGAGGCCGCCAAACGTTTTTTCAGCGAACACGGGATCGCCTACAGCGAATACAACCTGAATGAATCCGAAAAGGCCCGCGCAACGTTTGAGCGCCTCGGTGGGCGGGGTACGCCGCTTCTGTTTCTGCAGGGAAAAACCATGAATGGCTTCCACCCCCAGCGCTTCCGCCAGTTCTGGCAACAGGCCACGGGCGAGGCTCTTGAAACGGAATAACCCACATCAGGAGCCGCAATGATGGGTACTTCAGAATGGTTTTCGATGCGACCGTTAAAGCTGGATGGCGACATTGCAGTTTTTCCCTTGCGGGACGCCGTAGCAGGCGCCAAGGCGGGCCAGAAAACGCCGGAGGGTTTCTACAACATCGAACGCATGGTCAAGCGGGTTGCCACCAAGGGCCGGGTCTGGCTGTGCGGGACCTGTCTGGACGCGCGCGGTATCACTGACGCTGAGATCATCGAGGGCACGGAACGCAGCACCATGGATGCCCTCGCGCAAGCGACCACGGCGGCGGACAAGGTGCTGGTTTTCTGAGGTCGTGTTCAGAGACTACTGAACAGGCATACCCGAGGCTTTCCATTCCGGGTAGCCGCTGTCAAAGCGAACCGCCTCAAGGCCCTGCTCCCGCAGGAGCTGGACCGCATCCCCGGAAAGGGCACAGAAGGGGCCCCGACAATAGGCGACGATCGTTCGCCCTTGCGGGAGTTCGCGCAGACGCTCCTGCAGTTCCTCAACCGGAATGTTGAGGGCCCCGGGCAGGTGGCCGGCGGCGTATTCCTGCTCGGGCCGGACATCCAGCAGGGTCACGCCACCGCTCTCGATCCGCTCCATCAGCTCATCCGCATCCAGGGCATCAAGCTCCGAACCATCGCCATGGAAGCTGTCCACAAGCTGGCGCACTTCGGCGACGTTATGTTCCGCAACCTCACGCAATCCCGCCATGAGTGAGATCACCCGATCATCGGCAAGGCTGTAATACATGAAACGCCCTTCCTTGCGCGAGCGCACCAGGCCGGCCCGGCGCATCTGCTGGAGATGCTGGGATACTGTGGCCACCGCCAGTTCCGTAACCTGACTCAAAGACTCCACGCTGCGCTCACCCTGGGCAATCAGCTCCAGCAGTTCCCACCGATACTCATGACCCAGGGCCTTGGCAACTGCCGAAAAGTGCTGGTAGATCGAGCGCTTCTGTTCCGTCCTGTTCATAGACTCCTGCTTTCTGGATGAGACCGTCGTTTGAGCGACATCATTCAATGGTACGATTGAAAGCCGTACATGAACAGGGTCAGCTGCAACCAGACTCAGTGATTCAGGCGCCGCCTGTGATACCGCCCCAGCCACTGGATCACCTTCTGTGGCGCGTGGGCTTTCTTCCATTCCCCCGCCGCAAACTTCACGCTCTCGTTCCAGGTCGGGTAGGGGTGGATCGTGCCCAGGATCTTGTTCAGGCCGATCCCATGCTTCATCGCCAGGATGAACTCGGTCAGTAACTCGCCGCCGTGTTCGCCGGCCACGGTGGCGCCGAGGATTTTATCCTTGCCGCGCCGCGTGATGACCTTGATGAAACCGTGGTCCTCGCTCTCGGCAATGGCGCGGTCCAGGTCGTCCAGGCCATAGGTGGTGACCTCGAAGTCGATGCCCTGCTCACGGGCCTCGGTCTCGTTAAGGCCCACGCGCCCCACTTCCGGGGAAGTGAAGGTCACCCAGGGTGTCACCGAGTAATCCACGCGGAAGCGCTTGAACTGCCCGAAGAGCGCGTTCACCGCCGCGTGCCAGGCCTGGTGGGCGGCCATATGGGTGAACTGGTAGGGGCCGGCGACGTCGCCGCAGGCGAAGATGTTGGGGTAGACCACACTCAGATCCCCATTGGTGGGCACCGTACCCTGCGGGCCGGGTTCGATGTTCAGGGCCTCAAGACCCAGACCTTCGGTATTGCCCTTGCGGCCCACGGCCACCAGGACCCGGTCAAACGGAATCCGCACTGTCTCGCCGCCATGCTCGCAGTAGACCACGCGCTCGCCGTCCTCGATCGCGAAGCGGCTGGCCTTGTGACCGAGGCGGACGTCCACGCCTTCCTCGCGGAAGCGGTTGAGGACCAGTTCCGAGACATCGGTGTCCTCGCGAGGCAGGAGCCGATCCCCCTGTTCAATCTGCGTGACCGTCGTGCCCAGCCGCGCAAACGCCTGGCTGAGTTCGGAGCCGATGGGGCCACCACCCAGAACCACCATGCGCCCCGGCTGCTCCTCGATCTCCCAGAGGTTTTCCGAAGTCAGTGGTTCCACGTCCTCCACGCCGGGGATCGGCGGCACGAAAGGCTTGCCACCGGTGGCGATAACCACGGTCCGGGTGGTGATGCGGCGTTTGGCGCCGTCCTCGTCCAACTCGATTTCCCAGGGCGTCACGAAGCGTGCGGAGCCCTGGATGCAGTCCACGCCCAGGCTGGTGAACCGCTCGACGGAGTCATGGGGCTCAATGGTCCGGATCACGCTGTGGATCCGCTTCATGACCGAGGCGAAGGGCACCTTCGGCTCGCTGGCCTCCAGCCCGTAACGGTCCGCCTGGCGCATCATCTGGGCGACCTTGCCGGAGCGGATCAGGGCCTTGGAGGGCACGCAGCCGGTGTTGAGGCAGTCGCCGCCCATCTTCCCACGCTCCACCAGCGCCACCTTCGCGTTCACGGTGGCCCCGATGTAGGCGGAGACCAGCCCGGCGCTGCCGCCCCCGATCACGACCATGTTGTAGTCAAAGCGTTCGGGCTTCTCGAAATCCGCATAGAGCCGCTTCTTCTGGATGCGCCCCACCACGAACTTGGCGATGAGCGGGAACACGCCCAGCAACACAAAGGACAGAAGCAACTCTGGCGAGACAATATCGCCCATGCGCTCAATCTGCGCCAGCTGGGTGCCGGCGTTCACGTAGACGGCGGTGCCGGGCAGCATGGCAAGCTGGCTGACCCAGTAGAAGGTCCAGGTCCGCATGCCGGTCAGCCCCAGCACGATGTTGATGACAAAGAAGGGAAAGACCGGGATCAGGCGCAGAGTGGCCAGGTAGAAGGCGCCGTCGCGCTGGATGCCGTCATCGATCTTCTTAAGGTAGTTCGCGTAGCGGGCCTTGAGGGTGTCCCGGAACAGGAACCGGGCCACCAGGAAGGCCAGGGTGGCGCCGATGGTGGAGGCGAAGGAGATCACCAGCAGCCCCCAGCCAAAACCGAAAAGGGCACCACCGGCGAGCGTCATGACCGCGGCGCCGGGCAATGACAGTGCGGTAACCGCCACGTAGATCAGGAACAGAAGCGCCAGGCTGCTGAGAAGATTCGCCTCGATCAGCGCTGCCAGGCTGGCCTGATGTTCCTTGAGCACGGCAAGTTCCAGGAACCGCCCCAGATCGAACAGGAAAAAGGCGCCAATGAGAAGCGCAATGACCCCGATCACAATCTTCTTGCTGTTATTCATCCATGCATTCCTTCTGGTAATCGCTGAATCGTGTCCGTGGAGACGCTGCCAGGGGGCGTACGTTACAGATCCAGCTCGGGGTCAGGATGTGCGGCACTGGAGAGCCAGGATCATATCTTCCGCCAGCAGCTTTACCGACTCCGCATCAACGCGACGGTGAGCAAAGGTCCGCAGGCCGATGATCTGCGCCTGCCAGAGTCGGGCAAGACGTGCGCAGTCAGCGCCCTTCGTCAGCTCGCCCTGATCACGGGCACTCTCAAGGACCCCGGTGAGATCCCGCTCAATCCGATCAAACAGGTCATTCACCGCGTCCTGCAGACCCGGTGTGTCGGTCGTTGCCTCGAGCAGGGTCTTGACCATCATACATGCCGGCACGGGTGCCGACGTGCCGCCCACCTGATCCGTGGCTTCAGCGGCGAGCTTTCGCAGATAGGCAGCCAGGCCGTCCAGTACCCGGTCGTGCGAAGCCAGAACCCGCGTCATTTCCTCCAGCAGCTGCTCGTAATAGGCCGTCAGCGCGGCCTGGAAGAGCGCTTCCTTGCTGCCAAACGCCGCATAGATACTGCCCGGCCGCATATCGAGTGCGGTCTCCAGCTGCTTGAGCGAGCAGGCGTGGTAACCCCGCTCCCAGAAGAGGTGCGCGGCACGCTCCAGAGTAGCTTTTTGGTTATGTCGAGCGGTTCTCGGCATGGGAAAGCTTCAGTTTTTGAGTGCACACTCAATGGTAACTTGAGTAATCACTCAAAAACAGGTATTGTTCACGCTTATTGTTGAGCGATTGCTCAATATTGATTCAGCCAATCACGTATCAGGAGGTATCAATGACCCCATTCGAGCTGCACAGCATCGAGAGCGCGCCTCAGGACGCCAGGCCGATCCTTGAGCAGTCCCGGAAATCCATGGGCATGATCCCGAACTTCCATGCGGTGCTCGCGGAGGCCCCGCAAACCCTGAAGGCTTACGGCACCCTGCACGAGCTTTTCACCAACACCAGTTTCAATAACGATGAGATCACCGTGGTCTGGCAGACCATCAACGTGGAGCACGAATGCACCTACTGTGTTCCGGCGCATACTGCCATCGCCAAGCAGATGGGCGTATCCGAGGAGATCTCACAGGCGCTGCGTGACGAAACCCCTCTGCCGGATGACAAACTCGAGGCACTGCGGACCTTCACGAAGCAGCTGATCGCCAAACGGGGTAATATTGAAAAGACGGATCTGGATGCCTTCTTCAACGCCGGCTATGGGCAGCAGCAGGTCCTTGAAGTGATCCTGGGGCTCGCCCAGAAGACCATCAGCAACTACGTGAACCACATTGCGGAAACACCGCTGGATGAACCCTTCCAGCCGCTGGCGTGGCAGCGCACCTGATCAATACGGGCATGAGGGCCTGCTGCAGGCGTATCAGCAACTCCCGGCGAACACCGTAACCGGGGAGTGACAATAACGCTGCGTGTGACTCCGGAATATACCGCAGACCGTAATGGATGCAGACATGGTTCGGCCAACGAGGGACGAACAGGAATTGGTGGAGCGTCTTCGAGAGCGTGACACCAAAGCCTACCACGAGGCCGTCCAGCGGTTTTCGGGGTCCATGCTGGCTACCGCACGGAGTATGCTCGATCCCGCCACGGCCGAGGACGTGGTGCAGGAGACATGGGTGGCCGTGGTGGATGCCATTGACGGGTTCGAGGGCCGCTCTGCCCTGAAGACCTGGCTCTGCACCATTACCGCCAACCGTGCCCGCAACCGGCTCCGCCGGAGCAAACGCGAGACCCTGACGGACTTCCAGGCACCGCTGGATCCCGCACTGGAATCCCGCTTCAATGAGGGTGGCAGCTGGATTCAGCCGACCCGGCCATGGGGCTCCGAATCCGCCGATGACCTGCTTTCCAACGAAGCGCTCAAGGCATGCCTGGAGAAACATTTCGAGGCACTGCCCGAGACCCAGCGCGCGGTGCTGATGATGCGCGACATCCAGCAGATGGAAGCCGATGAGGTCTGTCGCATTCTGGGATTATCCGGATCCAATCTACGGGTTACCCTGCACCGGGCACGGCAGAAACTGTTCACCATGATCGAGGGCTTCCGGGAGACAGGCGAATGCTGAAATGCCATGAGATCACCGCCATGGCCAGCGACTGGCTGGATGGCCAGCTGACCTTCGGAGAGCGGCTCCGGGTGCAGACGCACCTCTGGATGTGCCGGCACTGCCGGCATTTTGTTGATGGTCTTGCCACCACCCGTGATCTGGCAAGCCATCACATAGCGGGTGAAGCCGGTTACTCCCTGGATTTTGAACAGCGCCTGCAGCAGCGGCTCAGCGAGCGCCTGGCCAGTGAGTCAGAGGCTCCCGGCACCACCCGGTCCACGCCTGAGCCGACACCCAACGCCTGCAACGACGCTGTCTTCCTTCCGCTCGAGGGTGAGGATGACGAGCGGGTCCAGGCGGTATTCGCGGAAATCCGGCAACGCGAAGGCTATGTCCCCAACCTGTTCCGCAGCTACGCCCACAACCCGGAGCAGCTCGAACAGGTCTGGGCGCGCGTGCGCAGCCTGATGTTCGGGGGCCAGCTCTCAGGCCGCCTCAAGAATGCGATAGCCATGCTGGTTTCCCACGACAATGGCTGTGATTACTGTGTTGTCCACCACCGCCGTTTTCTCCGGCATCTGGGGGTGAGCACGAAGCACCTGAAACAGTTTGAGGCAACCGCCGAAGCAACCTTCCTGAGCCACTGCGAGCAGGCGCTGCTGAAGCTGACCCGCGAAGCCAACCGTGATCCTCACCATGTGCCCCCTGAGCTGATCGAGGAAGCGCGCCGAGCCGGAGCCAGTAACAGCAATATCATCGAGGCCATGAGCACCATGGAACTCTACTCCGGGATTAACCGGATGCTGGATACCTTCCATATCCCCCTGGAACCCGGTATCTCAGCTGAGTCCTGAGCTGGGTGTAACGTCCCCCTTCCCCGCGTGTCCTCCCCTGTGAGAATTCCATTTTCGGGAGCACCCGGGGCGCTCATGCTCAGATGCCGTGATATCACCCTGATGGCCAGTGACTACGTCGATGGCCGCCTGCGCTGGCGCAAGCGCCTGTCCCTGCTGGTACACCTGCTCATGTGCCCGCACTGCCGGCGTTTTGTCAGCCAGTTCCGGGCTGTGGTCCGGGTGATCCGCGGGTTCGAGCCCACGCCGCCGGATTCCGACACGCTCAACCGATTTGAGAGCGCCATCAACAAAACCATCGAACACGACCCCACGAAATAACCTCCTGTTCTTCGCGGCCTGGCCGATGCTGACTGCCTGCTTTGCGCTCTATCTGCTCAGGGATCAGGACACACTGCTGAGTGTGGATGCATCGCGGAACGGCGGGCGCTGAGCGGGAACGCGTTCACAAAAGCCATTCGCACGGCTGAAATTAAGGCACTACCCTGATCCCAGAAACAGTCAACTGAGAGGATGGATGTGCCTTTGTTGGGCGTACACCGCATTCTGCCTGTGATCATTACTGCGTGGATGATGCTTCTGATCACTCCGGCATGGGCCAAGGACGAAGGGCAGCGTCCGGTTCTCAAGGGCGCCTATATTGAGTTTCCGCCCCTGACGTACACCAGCGAGCAGGGAAAACCGGCAGGCCCCTACATGGAGGCGGCCAACCGGCTTGCGCGTGAGGCCGGTTACGAGATCGAATGGCGAAGCCTGCCCATTGACCGGATCTATCTGTACCTGCGGAAAGGGAAACTTGATCTGTGGCTGGGATCACAGGGGGTACCCGCGCTGTCAGACTCGACGCTGGAGCCGGACTTCTCATTCCGCGAGATACGCCTGCAGGCCTATCATCTCCGCGAGACCGATCCGGTATCCAGCATCCGGGATCTGCGCGGCCGCCACCTGATCCTGATCCGGGGGTACACCTACATGGACCGGCTTGACCCCATCATGGAGGCCGAAGAAACGCGGGTGGACCAGGCCTCGACACACCCGGCAGCCCTGCGCATGCTGAAAGCGGGGCGTGGTGACTACCTGCTGGATTTTGAGGCTCCTGTGGCCCAGGCCCTTGAGAGGCTCTCCCTGCCGGAGATCACACACAGCCCCATCACAACCTGGGGCACGACGCTGGTGTTCTCACAGGAAACGGACGATGTCGAAGGAATCATCCGGGATTTCGAGGGCGCCTGGTCCGAGGAGGCGCATTCGCTCAGGCGTTGAGCACCGACTCGAACACCCGTTCATGGAGCATGCGATCCTCTTCGCTGAACAGCACCCAGCGGAGACGCTGAACGGACTGCAGACTACCGGATCGGGCCAGAAGGGTGCGCGATGCCACCTCCGCGGCCTGTTCCATGGGAAACCCGAAAGCCCCCGTGGAAATCGCCGGAAAGGCAACGGACTCCAGCCGGGCGCCCTCGGCCAGCTCAAGCGCCCGCTGATAGCAGCTGGCAAGCAGGGTTGAGGCGGGGTCGTCGACCCCGTAAACCGGTCCCAGGCAGTGGATGATGTGCTCATTGGGCAGATTCGGAGCGGAAGTCATAACCGCCTCGCCCGGATTGATCGGCGCCAGGGGACGGGTCTCTTCCTCCAGCTCCGGACCCGCCGCCCGATGGATGGCTCCGGCCACACCGCCACCCATCCGGAGTTCCGCGTTGGCCGCGTTCACGATCGCATCCATATCCGGCTGATCGGTGATGTCGCCCTGAACCACGTCCACCGCAATACCGTTCGCCTGGAATCCCATCGGGTCTAACCTCTTTCAATACACTGTGGTTGCATTATTGGAGTGCTCTGCGGTGTGCGTAAAGAGGCCTCGGCCGCTAGCGGGAGAACAGGTTCAGAACGAGGGTCAGTATCACGCTGACAATGATCATCGAGGTCAGGGGGATGAACACACGTGTCTGGCCGCTCCCGTAGCGGATGTCGCCGGGCAGGCGGCCAAACCAGTTGAGCAGCCAGGGCATGGTGTGAAGCACCACCCCGATCACCACCAGAATAATGCCGGCCAGTATGAACCAGCGCGCCATGGCGCACCTCCGGAGGATTCACTGAAAGAAAGCGCCTTCTGGGTTATCCTGCGGCTTTTCCCGACAGCGTTCAATGCCCATGGAACCGCAACACGCCTTCAGTGACGAGGAGCGCCAGGCGCTCTACCGATGCATTGCCGAACGCCGCGACATGCGCCATTTCCTGCCGGATCCGGTCCCGCAAGCGGTGCTGATGCGGCTGCTCAAGGCCGCCCACAGCGCGCCCAGTGTCGGCCTGATGCAGCCCTGGCACTTCATCCGGGTAACCGACACGGGGCTGCGTGAACGCATCCACCAGATGGTGGATGCGGAAAGGGAGCGCACGGCGGAAGCCCTGGGGGAGCGCGGCAACGAGTTCATGAAACTGAAAGTGGAGGGCATCCGCGACTGCGGTGAGCTGCTGGTGGTCACCCTGCGTGATGGCCGCGAAAAGCACATTTTCGGCCGCCGCACACTGCCGGAGATGGATCTGGCCTCCGCCTCCTGTGCCATCCAGAACCTGTGGCTGGCCGCCCGCGCCGAGGGCCTGGGCATGGGCTGGGTATCGCTCTTCGACCCCCGGGCGCTGGGCGAGCTGCTGTCCATCCCGGAGGAAGGCCACCCCATGGCCATTCTCTGCCTCGGGCACGTCGAGGCCTTCTATGAACGGCCCATGCTGGAAATCGAGGGCTGGACCGAGGGACTCTCCCTGGACCATTTCCTGTCCGAGAACCACTACCGCACGGAGGAAGACTCATGAGCAGGGACATACTGCGCACACCGGAGTCGCGTTTCGAGCGCCTGCTCGATTACCCGTTCGAACCGCATTACCGGGATGTGGATGGACTCCGCATGCACTATCTGGACGAGGGCCCTGCCGATGCGGACCCGGTGCTGATGCTTCACGGGGAGCCCAGCTGGTCCTACCTGTACCGGCACATGATCCCGGTCTGCGCCGCCGCCGGGCACCGGGTCATCGCCCCGGACCTGATCGGTTTCGGCAAGTCCGACAAGCCCGCCCGCATCGGCGACTACAGCTACCAGTCCCACATGGACTGGCTGGGCGGGCTGATCGAGCAGCTGGATCTCAGGCGGATCACCCTGGTCTGCCAGGACTGGGGATCTCTTCTGGGGTTGCGGTACGCGGCGGAGAATCCAGAGCGCTTCCGTGCCATCGTGGTGGGTAACGGCATGCTTCCGACAGGCGATCAGGCCATGCCCCGGGCTTTCCAGCTCTGGAAAACCTTCGCGCTCTATTCACCGGTGTTTCCACCCGCCCGCATTGTGGATGTGGGCAGCTTCCGCCGGCTGAGCCGCGATGAGCGCCGGGCCTATGACGCGCCCTTCCCGTCACGCCACTACAAGGCGGGCGCCCGGGCCTTCCCGGCGCTGGTACCGGCATCCCCCAGCGATCCGGCGACGGAAGCCAATCGCCGGGCCTGGGAGGTGCTCAGCCAGTGGGACAAACCCTTCCTCACCACCTTCAGCAACGGCGACCCCGTCACCAGGGGCGGTGACCGCTACATGCAGGAGCGCATTCCCGGCGCCCAGGGCCAGCCCCATGTCACCCTCAAGGGCGGGCACTTCCTGCAGGAGGACTCGCCCGTCCCGTTCGCCCGGGCCATCAACGACCTGCTCGCGCGCATGAACGGCTAACCCTGGGTCAGGGCCACGAACTCCCCGGTGAGGTGGCCCGCCGGCTCATCGGCGAACGTCAGGATCGATTCCACGCGGATGCGGGCCCGGCCCCGGCGCTCCAGGGTCTTGCGGAAACGCTCCCAGCGTTCCGGGTCCGCCAGCCGCGCCTCGGCGGTGAAGGCCCCGTGGATGGGCCGCTCGTAGTCCATGGCGTTGCGCTGGATCACCAGCTGTGCCTCCAGGCCGGCATCGCGGACGCGCAGGTGCAGCAATGACCAGGCGGACAGGATGGCCACGGCCGAGGCGCTGCCCCCAAAGACGGTGGCACGATGATTGATGTTGGGTTCCAGGGGCGCTTCAACCCGCACCGACTCCGGTGAGGCGGCGTGTACGGACACGCCCATGGCTTCGGAAATGGGAATATGCTTGTGCAGGTACTGCTGTAATTCGGATGGGGACATGGGTCACTCCAGCATGCCAGTCATAGCCTAAACCTGAACCGCAAGGATACCGCTCAACGCGGGTCGCAGGAATGGGGGTAATCCGGGGGGTCGGGAAAGCACCCGCAGGCGCATCATGAACCGAGCCGCTCGATCGCTTCCCTCAAAGGTCCCGGGATGGGTGTGGGCTCATCCGTGGCACGGTTGACGAACACGTGCACAAACCGCCCCTGGGCCAGTGGGCGG
>JBNJDI010000016.1:0-32651 GCA_051744725.1 Pseudomonadota bacterium
CCAGGCCATGGAGGATCTCGGGCCGGTGTTCATCAAGTTCGGCCAGATCCTCTCCACCCGGCGTGACCTGCTGCCGGAGGACATGGCGGACGCCCTCAAGCACCTCCAGGACCGGGTCGCCCCCTTCGACAGCAACGACGCCCGGACCATCGTAGAGGCGGAACTGGGGGCGCACATCGCCGACTGCTTCAGCGAGTTCGAACAGGCCCCGCTGGCCTCGGCCTCGGTGGCCCAGGTGCACGGCGCCAAGCTGCTGGACGGCACCGCCGTGGTGGTCAAGGTCATCCGCCCGGGCATCGACAGAGTCATCCGCCAGGACATCCGCCTGCTCTACCTGATGGCGCGGCTCCTGCAGCGTTTCTGGGCGGAGGGCCAGCGCCTGCGGCCGGTGGAGGTGGTCTCGGACTACGAGAAGACCATCTTCGACGAGTTGGACATGCAGCGCGAGGCGGCCAACGCCAGTCAGCTGCGGCGCAACTTCCCGGACTCCCCGCTGATCTATGTGCCCGAAGTGTACTGGTCCCACACCGGGCGCCGGGTGGTCACGATGGAGCGGGTCAGCGGCATCCCCATCGGCGATATCGAGGCCCTGCACGCCGCCGGCGTGAACATGAAGGTGCTCGCCGAGAAGGGCGTGGAGATCTTCTTCACCCAGGTCTTCCGGGACAGCTTCTTCCACGCCGACATGCACCCCGGCAACATCTTCGTGGACGCCTCCAACCCGGCGGACCCGCAGTACATCGCGCTGGATTTCGGCATCGTCGGCACCCTTGGGCCCTCGGACAAGAGCTACCTGGCGCGCAACCTGCTGGCCTTTTTCCGCCGCGACTACCACCAGGTGGCGGCGCTGCACATCCAGTCCGGCTGGATCCCCGCCGACACCCGCGTGGACGAATTCGAGGCCGCCATCCGCACGGTGTGCGAACCGATCTTCGCCAAGCCTCTGCGTGACATCTCCTTCGGCCACTTCCTGCTGCGCCTGTTCGAGGTGGCCCGGCGCTTCCGCATGGAGGTCCAGCCCCAGCTGGTGCTGCTGCAGAAGACACTCCTGAACGTGGAAGGACTGGGCCGCCAGCTCTACCCGGACCTGGACCTCTGGGCCACCGCCCAGCCCTTCCTGGAGAACTGGATGCAGCAGCAGATGGGGCCGCCCGGGGTAATGCGCTCCCTGCGCGAGCACCTGCCGGGCTGGGCGGAACAGGCGCCGGAAATGCCCCAGCTGTTCCATGACGCGCTCGAGCGCCTGGCCGGCGACCCACCGCCCATCCAGCCACAGCCCGCGCCGGCCCCGCCGCCCCGCTTCCGTCTCTGGCCCCTGCTCGGGGCGACGGCCTGTGCGGCGGGTGCGCTGGTCATGGCGGAACCGGCCATCCGGGACTGGCTCCAGGACCTGCCCGCCGCAAGCTGGATTCTGCTGGGCACCGGCGGCGTGTTATTGTGGTATGGCAGTAACAGCAGTGGACACTGAGATGACAGCAGACACCCACCCCGGATGGATCGGCGACGTGGCCTTCAACGAAGACGGCCTGGTGCCCGCCATTGCCCAGGACACCGCCAGTGGCGACGTGCTGATGATGGCCTGGATGAACGCCGAAGCGCTGGAAAAGACAGCGGAAACCGGCGAAGCCGTCTATTATTCGCGGTCGCGGGACCGGCTGTGGCACAAGGGCGAAAGCTCCGGCCATGTCCAGAAGGTCCACGAGATGCGGCTGGACTGTGACGCGGACGTCATCCTGCTGCGGGTGGAACAGATCGGCGGCATTGCCTGTCACACCGGGCGGCGCCACTGCTTCTACCGCCGGCTCGAGAATGGCGCCTGGCAGGAATCCGGAGCGGTCCTGAAGGACCCTGAAGCCATTTACGGAGCGGAGCACAGCTGATGGACACGGTACTGAGCCAGCTGGCCGAAGTGCTGGAGGACCGGCGCCGGAACGCGGACCCGGATGACTCCTACGTTGCGAAGCTCCACCACAAGGGGCTCAACAAGATCCTTGAGAAGGTCGGGGAGGAATGCACGGAGACCCTGATCGCGGCCAAGGACGCGGAACACTCCGGGGATAATCGGGATCTGATCGCCGAGACGGCGGATCTGTGGTTTCACAGCCTGGTCATGCTCTCCAACCGGGGCGAAGGCCCGGATGCGGTGCTGGAGGAACTGGCACGGCGTTTCGGTCTGTCCGGTCTGGACGAAAAAGCCCGGCGCTCGCCGGAATCCTGAACGGGAGGAATTCAACATGGGTGGAATCAGTATCTGGCAGCTTCTGATCGTGTTCGGCATCGTCATCCTGGTGTTCGGCACGAAGAAGCTCCGCAACATGGGCGGCGACGTCGGCAGCGCCATCCGCAACTTCAAGCAGGCCGTGAACGACGGTGACAGCGAGAAGAAAACGGATGAGAGCGACGATGACGCCCCCCAGGGCGGTCGCACCCTGGAGCAGCGGGAGAGCGAGGAGACGCCCGGGACGGAGAAGCGCCGCGATCGCGATCATGAGCACTCCTGAGGCGGCCTGAATGTTTGATCTCGGGTTCCTGGAACTCTTCCTCTGCGGCGTGATCGCCCTGCTGGTGCTCGGTCCCGAGCGCCTCCCGGGGGCCGCGCGCGCCGCCGGGCACTGGATTGGCAAGGCCCGCCGCATGACCCGCCAGTTTTCCGAGGAGCTCGACCGCCAGGTCAAGGCCGAGGAGATCCGGGAGCAGCTGCGCCGTGAAAAAAGCGATATCGGCTACGAGGACATCCAGCAGAACATGCGCGAAGCCCTGGATGAGGCGAAGCTGGATGAGCACTACCTGAAACCCGAATCACGCAGCAGCACCAATAGCAGCAGCAGTACCGGAACCGACACGGGTGATGCAGGAGGCCCCCGGACCCCCTCATGAGCGAGCAGGACAACGCCCCCGACGAGAACACCATGCCGCTGGTGGCCCACCTGGTGGAGCTGCGCAACCGGCTGCTCAAGGCCATTCTCGCCATCCTGCTGGTCTTCCTGGCGCTCTACCCCTTCGCCAACGAGCTCTACGCCTGGCTCTCGGGCCCACTCCGGGCCTACCTGCCCGAGGGCAGCAGCATGATCGCCACGGACGTGGCCGCGCCCTTCTTCGCGCCCCTGAAACTGACCCTGGTGCTGGGCACCTTCCTGGCCATGCCGGTGGTGCTCTACCAGCTCTGGCGCTTCATGGCGCCGGGGCTGTACCGCCACGAGAAGCGCATCGCCTTTCCGCTGCTGGCCTCCTCCATCCTGCTGTTCTATCTGGGGGCGGTGTTCGCCTATTTCGTGGTCTTCCCGCTGGTGTTCGCCTTCTTCACCTCCGTGGGGCCGGCCGAGGTCACGGTCATGACGGACATGAGCAGCTACCTGAGCTTCGTGCTCAAGCTGCTGTTCGCCTTCGGCATCGCCTTTGAGATCCCGATCGCCATCATGCTGATGATTCTCAGCGGTGCCACGGATACCCGGTCCCTGCGCGAGAAACGCCCGTACGTGGTGGTGGGCTGCTTTGTCGTGGGCATGCTGATGACGCCCCCGGACATGATCTCCCAGACCCTGCTGGCCGCGCCCATGTGGCTGCTGTTCGAGATCGGGCTCATCTTCGGCCGCATGGTCGAACGCCGCCGGCCGCCGGAGGATGCGGACGCGGCATGAACCTGCTCCTGCTCCATCCGGAACAGCTGATGACGGACGAACGGGCCCGCGTGACCGGCCGACAGCTGCAGCACCTGCACGACGTCCACGATGCCAGCACCGGCGACCGGCTCAAGGTGGGCCTGCGCGATGGCCCTGTGGGTGAGGGCATCATCGAGGCCATGGATGCGCACGAGGCCGTGCTGAGCCTGGATCTGCACAGCGCGCCGCCGGCGCCCCTGCCACTGACGCTGGTACTGGCCATGCCCAGGCCCAAGATGCTGCGCCGGATCATCCAGTCCGTGGTCTCCATGGGCGTGAAACACCTGGTGCTGGTCAACAGCTGGCGGGTGGAGAAAAGCTACTGGCAGACCCCCTGGCTGCAGCCCGAATCCCTCGCCGACCAGATCACCCTGGGGCTGGAACAGGCCCGGGACACCGGCTGGGTCACCATTGAGCAGCGCCGGCGCTTCCGGCCTTTCGTGGAGGATGAGCTGCCGGCGCTGGCCTCGGGCACCCGGCGCCTGGTGGCGCACCCGGGCGTGGCCAGCCCCTGCCCGGCGGGGCTCATGGAACCGGTCACCCTCTGCATTGGCCCCGAAGGCGGGTTCATCCCCTTTGAGATTGAGCTCCTGGAAGCCCAGGGCTTCTCGCCGGTCCATCTCGGCCCCCGGATCCTGCGCACGGAAACCGCCCTGCCCGCGACGCTCGGGCGCCTCTTCGATATCATGCCCATATGAGCGAAGCGCATACCTTTCAGGAGGATCCCGAGGAACGCGACGCCCACCCGGTCGTCTTCTGCGTCATCGCGGTGTTCGTGGGCGTGGTGACCGGGCTCGGTGCCATCCTTTTCCATTACCTGATCGCCTTCTTCCACAACCTGTTCTTCTACGGCCGGCTGTCACTGACCCCGGCGGGCGAGACCCTGCTGGAACCCAGCATCTGGGGCCCCTTCATCATACTGGTTCCGGTCATTGGTGGTCTGGGCGTGGTTTGGCTCACCCGCACCTTTGCGCCCGAGGCCAGGGGCAGTGGCGTGCCGGAGGTCATTGACGCCATCTATTTCCGGGAAGGCCTGATCCGGCCGGTGGTGGCGGCCGCCAAGTCCCTGGCCACGGCCCTGTCCATCGGCAGCGGGGCCTCGGTCGGTCGTGAGGGCCCGATCATCCAGATCGGTGCCTCACTGGCCTCCACCCTGGCCCGGCTCATCCACCTCAGCACCTGGCAGCGCATCACGCTGATCGCGGCCGGCGCTGGTGGCGGCATTGCCGCCACCTTCAACACCCCACTGGGCGGGGTGATGTTCGCCATTGAACTGATGCTGCCGGAACTGAGCTCACGCACCTTCCTGCCGGTGGTGCTGTCCACGGCCACCGCCTCCTACATCGGGCGGCTGGTGCTCGGGATGAGCCCGGCCTTTGTCATTCCCGCGCCGGAAGCCGTCAGTGCCGGCTCCCTGGAGCTGTTCAACGTGCTGGCCATGGGCGGCTTCGGGGTGCTGTGCGGTCTGGCCTCCTGGGCCTTCATCCGGCTGCAGTCCAGCACCGAGATCGGTTTCGAGCGCCTCACGCCCAACCCCTATCTGCGCCACGCCGCGGGCATGCTGGGTGTGGGCCTGATGCTGTTCGGCCTCCAGAGCCTGTACGGCCACTACCATATCGCCGGCGCCAGCTACGCCACCATCAGCGAGATCCTGCACGGCAACCTGGTGGCACTGCAGCTGCTGGTGGTGCTTTTCCTGGCCAAGCTCGGCGCCACCGCGCTGAGCCTCGGGACCGGCGCCTCCGGCGGCATCTTCTCACCGGTTCTGTTCCTGGGCGCCACGCTGGGGGCGGCCTTCGGCACTGCCCTGTCACTGGTCTGGCCCGGGGCGGACATCAACCCCATGAACTACGCCGTGGTGGGTATGGCGGCGCTGGTCGGCGGCACCACGGGCGCCGCCATGACCGCCATCGTGATGGTGTTCGAGATGACCCGCGACTACGTCATCATCATTCCGCTGATCATTGCCGTGGCCCTGAGCATCGGTCTGCGCCGGACGCTGATCAACGAGACCATCTACACCATCAAGCTCACCCGGCGCGGGCGCTCCTTCTCCAGCGAACGCCACCGCAACCTCTTCCTCATGCGCCGCGCCGAGGAGTTCACCGAGGAGGGGATCGCCACCCTGCCCGAGGCCACCACCGTCAGCGGTGCCTTCGGGCTTCTGGGGCGCGAAGCGGATGTTCAGTACCTGCTGCTGACCGACGGGAACGACGAGGTCAGCGGCATCCTGTCCTTTGAGGGGCTGCTTGCCGCCGAACATGAGGACCATGAGGACTGGCCGCTGGCAAGGCTGGGCCATCGGCGGTTCGTGCAGGTGGGAGCCGGGGATCTGCTCAGCCAGGTGGTACAGCAGCTGACCCACCAGGGTGTGGACTATGCGCTGGTCTACGCGGGCGCCGCGGAAACCGGCCTGGCCGAGGAAGTGGTGGGCGTGCTGGACAAGGATCACCTGGCGGACAGTGTGATGGAGCAGTTCCGGAGCTTCAGCACCGGCCCCTGATCAGTCCGCCTCGACCGGCACGGGCCGCGTGAACCGGGGCAGAGGATGGCGGCTGCCCATGGCCTCGGCCGCGATCCGGTTCTTGATGCCGGTCTGGCCGTCCAGCCAGCGCATGCCGGTGTTGCGCAGCCAGCGCAGGGGCAGTTCATCCCGGGCGAAAAGCTGCTTGAAGCCCTCCATGGCGGCCATGAGCGACAGGTTCTCCACCTTGCGCCGGCGCTGGTAACGCTGCAGGGCGCTGGAGTGCGAGGGCTCAAGGCCGCGCTCCACGGCCAGCCGGATCTCGTCCGCCAGAACGGCGGCATCCGCAAAGCCCAGGTTCACCCCCTGCCCGGCCAGCGGGTGGATGGTGTGGGCGGCATCCCCGACCAGCACCACGCCCGGACGGGTGTACTCGCGGGCATGGCGCTGGCGCAGCGGCAGGGCATGGCGTGTGGATATCGCCTCCACCGCCCCCAGGGTCCACTCCAGTGCCGCCGCCAGCTCTCCGGCGAAGGCGCCCTCGTCCAGGTTCATCAGGCGCGCCGATTCCCCCACGTCCTGGGACCAGACAATGGAAACGAAGCGGTCACTGCCCTCCTCGTTGGCCAGGGGCAGGTAGGCCACCGGGCCCGTGGTCATGAACCGCTGCCAGGCGGTGCGCTGGTGGCCGTATTCGGTTCGGGCGGTACAGACGATCGCCTGCTGGTCGTAGTCCCACTCACGGGTGGCCAGACCGGCCCACTGGCGTATGCGGGAGTTGGCCCCATCGGCTCCGACCACCAGCCGCGCCTCGAGCCAGCGGCCGTCGCTGAGCATCACCGCCGAGCCCGCGCCTGTCGGGCGCCAGTGGCGGACGTATTCGCCGTCCAGCAGGGTCAGGTTGGGTTCGGCCACCATGGCCCGGGCCAGCGCGCCCAGCACCACCCGGTTCTCCACAATGCTGCCCAGGCGGGAAAGCTGGAGTTCGGCGGCATCGAAATGGATGCTGCCGGTGCCCTCGGCGTCCCAGACGCGCATCTCGCGATAGGGGCAGCAGCGCCGGGCCTCGATCTCCGGCCAGACGCCAAGATCCTCGAGCAGCTGCCGGGTTCCCTCGGTCAGGGCACTGACCCGGGGCTCGAACCCATCGACGCTGGTGGCCGGCTCCAGCTCATGAAGCTGGGTCTCCCGGGACTGGGGCTCCACCACCGTAACCGCCAGGCCCTGGCGGGCCAGCAGCAGTGCCAGGGCGCCGCCAACAAGACCGCCGCCCACGATGGCAACGGTGGTGCGTTCCGTGAGTGGGGTATCAGTCATGGCCGAGGGAGCTCCGTCTTGTGTTCAGTCCCATGTTGCGCTGCGCCAGCCAGTGCCGCGGGCCAGGGGCGGCATCCAGAGCCGCCAGTCCCAGATCCCGGAGCCGGCCGGGAAAACCACTCTTCTCCGAGAACACCCGCACCAGGTTGTCGGAGAAGCCGACAATGGCGTCCACATCCTGCTGGTGGGTCGCCAGATAGGGCGCCAGTGTCTCCGGCAGCCCCAGGGAGGCCGGTTCATCGGCAACCTCAGCCAGGCGGCTGCTGAGCCGCATCAGCCCGCGCAGGGCCAGGTTGAAGCCCTGGCCGGCCACCGGATGCAGCGAATGGGCCGCATTGCCCACCAGCACCACCCCGGGGCGCACCGGGCTGGCAACCTGTTCCAGTGCCAGCGGGTAACTGTGGCGCTGGCCAACATGCTCGAACCGGCCCTGCCGCCATCCGAAACGCTGCTGCAGCTCTGCAAGGAAGGCAGCGGGCTCCAGGGCCATGCGGCGTTCGATCTCGGCACTGTCCATGGTCCAGACCAGGGCGTAGTCATGGCTGTCCCTGTGGGGCAGCAACGCCACGGCCGCGCCATCGGCAAAACGTTCGTAGGCCTGGTTCCGGTGGGGCTCGCCAGTGGTGACGGTAGCCACCAGGGCGTGCTGGCCATAGTCCTGCCGGCGGGCACTGAACCCGAGTTGCTCACGCAGGCCGGAGCGGCCCCCGTCGGCCACCACCAGAAGACGCGCCTTCCACCACTGCTGCTCGCCGTCCTGCGCCACCAGGACCCGGGCGCCTTCGCCACCGGTTTCCGCCGTAACCACCCGCGCCGGGCAGAGCCAGTGGGTGGCCGTTTCCTTCAGGGCGGACACCAGGTTGAGCCCCAGCCAGGCGTTGTCCACCACATACCCCAGCGCATCGGTGCCGTGTTCCGAAGCATGCATGCGGGTGGTGCCGGGGCGGCCACGGCTGGAGACATGGATGTGTTCGATGGGCGTGGCGGCGCGGGCGAGTTCCGGCCACACGCCCAGGTCCTCATAGATCAGGCGGGAGCCGTAGGCCAGCGCCGTGGCGCGGGCATCGTAACTGGGCTGGAACCGGGTCTGCGGGTCCACGGATGGGTCCAGCGGCGAGGATTCCACCACGGCCACCGCCAGCGACGGCGCCTGCCGGGCCAGCCCCAGTGCCAGGGAGGCACCGGCCATGCCGCCACCCACAATGAGCACGTCACAGTGGCGTGTGGGGGAAGCAGGCTCACTCATTGGCCATCAGCGCCTCAATATCCGCAATCTCCTTGGGCACATCCGGCGTCAGATTGCGGCAGCCGGAGCGGGTAACGGCGACATCGTCCTCGATGCGCACGGCGATGCCCTGCCAGCGCTGTTCCACGCCCGCCTTTCCGGGGGGAATATAGAGCCCCGGCTCGATGGTCATGACCATCCCCGGTTCCAGCACCCGCCAGGCGCCGCCGATGCGGTAATCCCCCACATCGTGCACATCCATGCCCAGCCAGTGACCCGTCCGGTGCATGAAAAAATCACGGTAATGGGCCTGCTCGACCACCTCCTCGAGGCTGCCCGTCAGGATGCCCAGATCCAGAAGCCCCTGGCTCAGGACCTCAACGGCCGCCTCGTGGGGCTGGTTCCAGTGATTCTCGGGCCGGACCTTCTCGATGGCCGCCTTCTGTGCCGCCAGCACGATCTCGTAGACCGCCTTCTGCTCGCCCGTGAAACGGCCATTGACCGGGAAGGTACGGGTGATGTCCGCCGCGTAGCCGTTGTATTCACAGCCGGCATCAATCAGTACCAGGTCGCCATCGGTCAGCAGTCCCTGGTTCTCGGTGTAGTGGAGAACGCAGCCATTGGAACCGCTGGCCACGATGGTCGGGTAGGCGGCAGCGCTGGCGCCCTCATCAAAGAAGCGGTAGAGCAGCTCCGCCTCCAGCTGGTATTCGCGCAGCCCGGGCCGGGCCCGGCGCATGGCCTGACAGTGGGCATCGGCGCTGATCCGCCCAGCCTGTTCCATCACCCGCAGTTCCGCCGCGCTCTTGTACAGACGCATGTCGTGCAGGGTGTGCTCCAGGGCCACGAATTCACCCGGCGGCTTGGCACCGCTGCGCACCCGGGCGCGGATGCTGTTGACCCATTCCATGACCCGGCTGTCGAAGGCCGAATCACGGCCAATGGAGTAGTAGACCCGGGAGCGCCCCTCGATCAGCCCCGGCAGGATGTCGTCGATATCGCTGACAGGAAAGGCGTCATCCACGCCGTAATTGGCCACCGCACCGTCCGGGCCCACCATGAACCCGTCCCAGAGCTCACGGTCGGGGTCGCGTTCGCGGCAGAACAGCACGGTCTCGCCGTGCTCGCGGCCGGGGACCAGCACCAGAACCGCGTGCGGTTCCTGAAAGCCGGTGAGATAGAGGAAGTCGCTGTCCTGGCGGTAGGGGTATTCGGTATCCCGGCTGCGGGTGCGCTCCGGGGCCGCGGAGACGATCGCGATACTCTCCGGCGCCATCTGCTCCATCAGGCGGCGCCGGCGGCTGGCGTGCTCGTCGCGGTCAATGGCGGTCTGGGTCTGCTTGCTTGCGGCGGTCATCGGCACTCCCGGTCAGTGCAGTGTCTGTTGGTCCGGCTGGGGATGGTTGAACTCGGCGAAGACGTTGAGCACGCCCACCCGGAGGTATTCGGACACCTCCTCGATGTTGCGGTCACCATCCTCGTCCGCGTCATCGGCCTCGCTTTCCACCTGGCTGATGGCCACGAAATCCCGGATCAGCTCACGGATATCATCCGGCGCCCGGCTGAGGCCATCACCCGCAGCCCGGGCCATGCCTTCGAGGAACCCACGGACCCAGTTGGAGACGGCCTCCAGGCGCTCATTGAGCGGTGCCTGCTCAGGAGGCAGCAGCAACCGGAAGTCCATGTCCTCGGACTGCAGGGACGCCAGGGTCGCCGCGTAGAACGCGTGCAGCAGTGCCCTCGGGGAAACCTGCTCGTCATCCTGCTCTTCCTGCAGCCGGTCGCATCCCATATGCTCCAGCACGAGGTTCTCCCAGCGCTCGCTGGACAGGCGCTCACCCGCGGCCAGCTCACCCGCCAGCAGGCCGTGCAGCTCACTGGGATGATTGATGGCCCCGTGGCGTCCGTGGACGTCGGACCACAGGTCAAAGTCGTAGACAATCTGCTGGAGTCGCTGTGTATCGTTCTCGTCAATCCCGCTCATAGGGGGCCTGATGCTCCTGGTTCCCGGTTCGGTCTCTCAAGGGCCCTACACTAGCATTTCCGGGCTCCCTGTCGTACCGCAAATTGACCGCTCCCGGGGAGCCCACTATAGTGATTTTCCAGAGGCGATTCCCCGGAGAGGCGTACCATGGAGCAAGCGGAACTCGAGGCACTGGCCGCCCGCATCGAGCGGCTGATCGAGCGCAATCGCCAGCTGGAAGCCGAGAACGCGCGGCTGCGCCAGGCCCAGGAGGACTGGCAGCAGGAGCGGGTCCAGCTCATGCAGAAGAATGACATGGCACGCCACCGGATCGAGGCGATGATCTCACGGCTGCGCTCACTGGAGCATCACTGATGGCGGAACACACGGATAAGGAAACAGTCGCGGTCAATATCCTCGACAAGGAATACCTTGTCGCCAGCCCGGGGGATGCCCGCGGCGAGCTGGAACGTTCCGCCCGCTACCTGGACGAGAAGATGCGCGAGATCCGCGCCAGCGGCCGCGTCTTCGGCACCGAGCGGATTGCGGTCATGGCCGCGCTCAACATCACCCATGAACTGCTGCAGAACAGCGGCAGCATGCCCGATTCCGCCGAGCGCACGCTGCGTGAACTCGACGAGCGGGTACGCGAGGCACTGGAACAGCCCCAGGCGGACACCGGCGCCTGAACCCCGGCAACAAGCCATTGCATTCCCCCCCGGCTGTCAGCCTATAATCACATCAACTCTCTGGGCTGTACGACTTCACTGGATGTTGTCCTCGAGCCGATGCGCACGACCAAAGGGAGCCGCTCCCTGGTGATGTGAGCAAGTCCTCCGCGCAGAGGAAAGCCTGATTCGCTATCAAGGGGCTCCCGCCTTGAACTACTGGGTTCAAGGGCACGATCCGGTCCGGCAGCCCGGAGGGTTACATTACCTGCCTTACCAGAGTTTCATGACGAACCATCAAGCGACCCGAAAACAGCTTCGCAGGGACCTGCGCGCACGACGCCGCGCACTCAGCCCACAGCAGCAGAAACGCGCCTCGCGCAGGCTCTGCCGCAACCTCCTGGCCAGCCATGAACTCCGGGATGCCCGCAGCATCGCCCTTTACTGGCCCAATGACGGCGAGATTGACCCGCGCCCCCTGCAACCGGCGGTGGAGCGCATGAACAAGCGCTGCTACCTGCCAGTGCTGCATCCGGTGCTGGGCAACCGTCTCTGGTTCCTGCATCTGGACCGCAATACACCCATGCGCCGCAACCGCTTCGGTATACCGGAACCCAGCCTGCGCCGGGCAGCCTCAAAGCCGGCCTGGGCCCTGGATGTGGTTCTGATGCCACTGGTGGGCTTTACCGCGGAAGGGGACAGACTGGGGATGGGCGGCGGCTTCTATGACCGGACCTTTGCGTTCCTGAGCCAGCCCAACCGTCACAGTCCAAAGCTGATCGGGCTGGCCCACGAAGGCCAGCGGGTCGATACGATGCCGACCGCCAGCTGGGATATTCCCATGGACGCGATTGTGACGGATCAGGGGTATTATCCGGTAAGCGACCGGGGCGTTTAACTCAGTTGATGGCGCGGCCTGAGGCCCCCTGATCCGTCATTGTCGCCTCCTGGGCGGCACCGGAGGTCAGTCTGGGTTCATCGGATACGGCCAGTGAGGTCAGGCCACTGATCAGGAGTCCAGTGGCAAACACCACTACCAGCACGCGGATGACGTCGGGTCGGCGGTTCATTGTCGGTTATCTCCTGCCAGCTGTTCTTTTCTTCTTATGAGGTTATCAACAATGCCGCTGAAACAGGCACCTGTGCCTGTTTTTTGGGACAGTGGCAGAGAGTCTAGCAGTAACCACCTTTTTTACAATTCAAAAAGATTTACGGTTTATTATGGCTTTGTAAGATTGTGCAACCTACTGCCCAAGAAAGAGGCGGTAGGCCGGATCGTCGCCGATCTCCTCATATTCGAAACCAATGTCATCCAGCATGGCCCGGAAATCATCCCGTTCCTCGTCCTCAACCTGTGCCCCCATCAGGATCCGGCTGTAGGCCGCCCCGTGATTGCGGTAATGGAACATCGAGATGTTCCAGCGGCTGCCCAGGGACATCAGGAAGGTGATCAGAGCCCCCGGGCGCTCGGGAAAGGTGAACTGGAAGACCTTCTCGTTGGTGACCGAGGGCGCGTGCCCGCCGACCATGTGGCGGATGTGCTGCTTCGCCAGATCATTGTCCGTCAGGTCCAGCACCGGATAGCCCAGATCGCCGAGCTCGGTCACCACCTCGTTCCGGCCAAGGCCGCCGGACTGGATCTGAACGCCCACAAAGATGTGGGCTTCGTCCGCCGAGGAATAACGGTAGTTGAACTCGGTGATATTGCGCTTGCGCAGGGCCTGGATGAACTTGCGGAAGCTGCCGGGCTCCTCCGGAATGGTCACCGCCAGGATGGCCTCGCGCTGCTCGCCCACTTCCGTGCGCTCCGAAACATAGCGCAGCCGGTCAAAATTCATGTTGGCGCCGCTGAGAACACCGATCAGATTCTCATCCTCGATCCCCTGGCGCTGGACGTATTTCTTGAGGCCCGCCACGGAGAGCGCCCCTGCCGGCTCCTGGATGGAGCGGGTGTCCTCGAACACATCCTTGATCGCCGCGCAGATCTCGTCGGTCGTCACGGTGACCACCTCGTCCACGTGATCCTTGCAGACATCCCAGGTGTGGCGACCGATCTGCTTCACGGCCACACCATCGGCAAAGATCCCGACCTGTGGCAGCGTCACGCGCCGGCCTGCTTTCAGGGCCTCGGACAGGCAGGCGGAGTCCTCGGGTTCCACGCCAATCACCCGTGTCTCCGGGCGCAGGTACTTGATGTAGGCCGCCATGCCCGCGATCAGGCCGCCCCCACCGACCGGGATGAAAACCGCGTGTATCGGCTTGGTGAACTGCCAGAGCAACTCCATGGCCACGGTGCCCTGGCCCGCGATGGTGTCGGGGTCATCATAGGGGTGGATGTAGGTATAGCCATGCTTCTCGATCTGTTCCTGGGCATAGGCGGCGGCCTCGTCGAAGGCGTCACCGATCAGCACCACCTCGGCGCCATGATTGCGCACGGAGTTCACCTTGATCTCCGGCGTGGTCCGCGGCATGACGATGGTTGCATGGATCCCCAGCTGGGTGGCCGCCAGCGCCACGCCCTGGGCATGGTTGCCCGCGGAGGCGGCGATGACCCCGCACGCCTTCTGCGCATCCGAGAGCTGGCTGATCTTGTTATAGGCCCCACGCAGCTTGAAGGAGAAAACCGGCTGCAGATCCTCGCGCTTGAAGAAGATGTTGTTGCCAAAGCGGCGGGTCAGGTTACGCGCATGGGTGACGGGCGATTCGATCGCCACGTCGTAGACGCGCGCGTCCAGGATCTTGCGGATATATCGGTCGGGCATGGTGAGGCTCTCTCTGATCAGACAGCCTCACAGTGTAAGAAGTATACGGGCATCACGTCCACGCGGGATGCCCGTCTGTCGATCACTTGAGTGCTTCGTCCAGCATGTAATCGACAGCAACCTTCATTTCGGAGTCGGAGCAGTCACTGCAGGTACCCTTCGGCGGCATACCCTTGTAGCCGTTGATGGAGTTCTCATAGAGACCGTCACGGCCGCGCTCGTCCACACGGCTCTGCCACTCATCCGCCGCATCCAGCTTGGGCGCACCAGCAGCACCGACCTTGTGACAGGTACTGCAGTAGTTGTCATAGATCTCTTCACCGGAACGCTCCTCAGCCATGCCGGTACTGGCCGCCCCCAGAGCCAGAACAGCGCCGAGGGCCGCGAGCGGTTTGATCATTGTCTTCATGGGAACTCCTTCGTTGTCATCGTGCAAATACAGCTGTCACTCTTTTACACCGTACAGGGCTCAGCCGGCAAACACATTGACCTCTCTCAATCCCAGCTGTGGATCAGACCATGCTTCCTCAGCCGGTAAAGAAAGGTGTCACGGGTTACGCCAACCAGCGCCGCAGCTCTGGTCCGGTTACCACCGGAGCGGCTGAGCGCCTGCCGGATGAGATCCGCTTCCACATCCTCTAGTCTAACGCCCTCGGGCGGCAGATACACGCCCAGGTGCTGCTCCGGCACACAGCTATCAGCCAGCCACTCATCCGGAAGATCCGCAGCCCCCAGCATCCGCCCCGGCATCAGAACCACACAGCGCTCAACCAGATTCCTCAGCTCCCGTACATTGCCCGGCCAGGCGTGCCGGGCAAGCCGGGTGAGGGCACTCTGAGCAAACGTCGGCGGGCTGACGCCATGCGTCTTCGCGAGCTCCCGTCGGAAACGCTCAAGCAGTATCCGGACATCCCCGTCGCGTTCCCTGAGAGGGGGGAGCGTCAGCGGAATCACATTGAGCCGATAGAAAAGGTCCGATCGGAACCGCCCCTGGGCCGCCAGGGCGGAAAGGTCCTGATGGGTCGCCGCAATGATCCGTACATCGAGCGTCTCAGCTCTGCCGGAGCCAAGGCGCTGGCACTCGCCCTGCTCCAGGAAGCGCAGCAGCTTGGCCTGCCCCGCCAACGTGAGTTCGGCGATCTCATCGAGAAACAGCGTGCCGTTCTGGGCCTGATGGACATAACCCGGCGCATTGCGGTCCGCACCGGTGAAAGCGCCCTTCCAGTAACCGAAAAGCTCCGCCTCAACCAGCTCGGAAGGCAGAGCGGCACAGTTGACAGGAATCCAGGGCCCTGCATGCCGCCTGCTGGCCTGGTGCATACCGCGCGCGAGCAGCTCCTTGCCAGTGCCACTCTCACCGGTCACCAGCGCCGTTGCATCCGTGGCCGCAACCAGCGCCGCCGAGCGCAGCACGGCCTGCAGAGCCGGCGACTCACCACCAAGCAGGGTAAAAGCATCACTGCTGAACATGGTCACGGCTCCTGTGTTCACCCATCCAAATCCACTCCCATACCGCGGTTACTGCCCGGGTGCCAGAGCAAGCGGCACCAGGGCCAGCGCAATGATCGCAACACCCGCCACCTGACGGAACAGCGGGTTGGTCATGACCCGCCGCGTCCGGTCGGCCATGATACCCACCAGCAGCAGCGTGGGCACCGTTCCCAGGCCAAAGAACAGCATGACTCCCGCGCCCTGCCAGGCGGAACCGGTACTCAGACTGTAGACCAGCGCCGAATAGACCAGCCCACAGGGCAGCCAGCCCCAGACCAGCCCGAAACCGAACGCCTGGGGCAGCGAGCGCACCGGCAGCAGCCTGCGCCCCAGGGGCTCCAGCCAGCGCCACAGCGGTCGCCCCATGGACTCGATCCAGGCGAAGCGCGAGAACCAGCCACCAATATGGAGCCCCAGCGCCACCAGGAACACGGCCCCCACGGTGCGCATGACCAGCGCGCTGCCTCCCCCGGCCAGGCTCTGGAACACACCGGCACCTCCCGCCACCAGGGCGCCGGCCAGCATGTAGCTGCTGATCCGCCCCAGGTGGTAATGCAGGCTGAACACAAGAAACAGCCAGCGCCGGGCCCGGATGCCGGGCGCCAGGCTGTAGGTGAGCGCGCCCACGATGCCGCCGCACATGCCAATACAGTGCGTACTGCTGACCAGTCCCAGAAGGAATGCTGTCAGCCAATCCGTCCACCCCATCCTACACAGCTCCCGCGATCGTGGACTTAAGGAATATCAACCGCTGTGTGAAATCACACAGCCAGCAGGGGATTTCACACAGCGACCACCCCGGGCACTGAGCGGCTCTCCACCCACTCCCTCGAAAACGCCCGAATGGCGCGGGCTGGAGCCACACCACCGCACACCATGAACCTGGCCCGCATCCTGCTAAGGGAGCCCGGACCCATGACCCTCAGGGAGTACCGGATGATACACAAGCCTTACTGGCGGCGCACCACGCCCGTCCTGACCGCCACCCTCCTGGCCGGAACCACACCGGCACTGGCCCAGACCATGGCTCTGGAGCCCCTTGTGGTAACCACCTCCTCAATGGACACCCCCTACGAGGTGACCTCGGACCCGAGAAAACCCCACGCCTCCCTGCCGGCGCAGGACGGCGGTGCCTACCTGGAATCGGTGACCGGTTTCAACGTCAGCCGTAAGGGCGGAACCAGTGGTGAACCGGTCCTGAGAGGCCTTGGCGGCTCCCGGCTCAACATCTCCGCCAGCGGCGGTGCCATCCCCGGGGGCTGCCCCAGCCGCATGGACCCGCCCACCGCCTACATCTTTCCCCAGTCCTATGACCGCATCGAGATCACCAAAGGGCCCCAGAGCGTCCGTTACGGCCCCGCCACCGCCGGCAGCGTACGCTTCGAGCGTGACGCCCCGGACTTCACCGCTGCCAGCACCCGTGGCTTTGCCAGCTTCACCGCCGGCAGCCATGCCCGCAACGACATGGCCACGGACATCACCACCGGCGACGACAGTGGCTATGCCCGCTTCATCGGTACCCTCTCCTCCCAGGACGACTACGAGGATGGTGGCGGCGAGACCGTCCACGCCGAGCACGAGCGCTGGAGCACCAGTGCCATCGCCGGCTGGACGCCCGGCGACGATACCGAGGTCGAGTTCAGCTATGATCGCAGCAACGCCGAAGCCGCCTACGATGACCGGATGATGGATGGCACCGACTTTGACCGCACCAGCTACCGGCTCTCAGGCACGCAGGAGAACCTGACCTCCTGGCTGACGCGGCTGGAGGCCAGCGCGTACTACAACAATGTCGACCATGTGATGGACAATTTCCGGCTGAGGGATCCGGCGGAGGGGAAAATGCCCATGGCGCGCATCGTGGAACGCACCACCCTGGGCGGGCGACTGGCAGCGGATATGACGCTGCCCTCTGGAACGGACCTGCATGCGGGGATGGATTTCGCCACCAATGAGCACGCGGACAGCGATGGGATCATGGGCACCCGCTTCCGCAATGCCCCGACACCGGAAACCGCCGAGTTCGCGGATGCCGGCGTCTTTGCGGACATGGAGCAGCGCATCAGCGACGCCTCCTGGCTGACCCTGGGCCTGCGTGGTGACTATCAGGAGGCGGAGGCGCTGGAAGCCGGTTTCGGGGGCGCGGACCAGGATGAATCCGATCACCGCACCCAGTGGAGTGGCTTCGGCCGCTACGAGATCGCCCTTCAGGAGCTGCCCGTGACCCTGTACACCGGCCTGGGCCGCTCCGAGCGCGCGCCGGATTTCTGGGAGCGGGAGCGCGACTTCGGCATTGGCAACGAAACCCTGACCCAGGCGGATGTCGGGCTCACCATGGACCACCAGCGTGTCCAGGGCACCGTTGCCCTGTTCTACGGCTGGTATGACGACTACATCCTGATCACCGACCAGGCAGAGGAAGACAGCGCACGCAATGTGGACGCCGTCACCCGCGGCCTGGAGGCGGACGTCACGGTCACCCTGACACCGTCTCTGAGCCTGAGCTCCAGCCTGGCCTGGACCCACAGCACCAACGACACCGACAACGAGCCTCTGGCACAGACACCGCCGCTTGAGGGCACGCTCGGCCTCGACTACGAACAGGCTGGCTACACCGCCGGCATTCAATGGCGCGGGGTCGCCCGCCAGGACCGTGTGGACGAGGGCAATGGCACCATCTACAGCCTGGATACCCGGGAAACCCCCGGATTCGCCACTGTCGCTCTTCATGGCGGCATGCAGCTGTTTGAACGCACCCGCCTGAGCGCCGGCATCGACAACGTCTTTGACCGGGAGTACGCGGAACACATCCAGGAGGGCACTGCGGACCTTGGGGCCAGCAGCGAACCGATCAACGAACCTGGCCGCATCCTGTGGGCCAACCTTACAACCGAGTTCTGACGCCCCCTGGCGAGCCGGTCGCCCGGCTCGCTCCCGGGCCGTTCCTGATGGCCTCCTGAACCCGTATACTGGGCCTCCAGAACCGAACAACGGAGAGGCAGCCCCCTATGAGCCAGGACAGCCACAAGCAGGAAGCGGCCCGGGCCGCACTCAAGCATGTGCTTCCGGAACTGACCCCACGCAGCATCCTGGGGATCGGAACCGGCAGCACGGTCAACTTCTTCATCGACGCCCTGGCCAGGGAAAAGGACCAGTTCGACGGCGCCGTCGCAAGCTCCGAGGCCACGGCCGAGCGCCTCAGGCAACACGGGATCCCCGTCTATGACCTCAACGCGGTGGAACCACCCCGTTTCTACATAGACGGGGCGGACGAGGCCAACCACCGCCTGGAGCTGATCAAGGGCGGCGGCGGGGCGCTGACCCGGGAAAAGATCCTGGCGGCCGCCTCCGAGACCTTCCTCTGCATCATTGACGAGACCAAGCAGGTGGAGATGCTGGGCGACTTCCCCCTGCCGGTGGAGGTGATCCCCATGGCCCGCAGCTATGTGGGGCGCGAGCTGGTCAAGCTGGGCGGCGACCCGGAATACCGCCCCGGTTTCACCACTGACAACGGCAACATCATCCTGGACGTGCACCACCTGGATCTGGGCCGCCCCATCAAGGCCGAGGAGGCGATCAACCAGATCACCGGCGTGGTCACCAACGGCCTTTTCGCCAAGCGCCCGGCGGACCGGCTGTTCGTGGCCACCGCCTCCGGTGTCAGCGAGAAGGGGCGCTGATCACAGCCCCATCTGTTTGGCGATCAGCTCCTTCATGATCTCGGTGGTGCCGCCGCCGATGGCCAGGATGCGGGCATCACGGGCCAGGCGTTCGACGCCCGCCTCGCGCATGTAGCCCATACCGCCGTGGAGCTGGACCGCTTCGCGGGTCACCTCCTCCGCCACTTCCGCCGTGAAGTTCTTGGCCATGGCCACTTCCTTGACCGGCGCCTTGCCCGCATCCATCAGGGCCGCGCAGTGGTAGCTGTACTGGGTGGCCAGCTCCACCTGGGTCGCCATATCCACCAGCTTGTGCCGGGTCACCTGGAAGCCACTGATTGAGCGACCAAACGCCTCCCTTTCGCGGCTGTAGGCCATGGCCTGCTCCAGTGCCAGGCGCGCCGTCATGGCACCCATGATGCACAGCATCAACCGCTCCTGGAGGAAGTTGGTCATGATGACCATAAACCCGCCGTTTTCCTGGCCGATCAGGTTCTCGGCCGGCACCCGGACATCCTCAAAGAACAGCTCCGCCGTATCGCTGGCCCACCAGCCGGTCTTCTTCAGCATGCGCCCGCGCGAGAACCCGGGGGTATCACGCTCGACCAGCAGCATGCTGATGCCGTTATGGCCGGCTTCGCCCGTGCGCACGGCCACGGTGTAGTAATCCGCCCGGTGGCCGCTGGTGATGAAGGTCTTGCTGCCATTGATCCGGTAATGGTCGCCGTCCCTTTCCGCACGGGTCCGGAGACTGGCCACATCGGAACCACCGCCCGGCTCGGTGATCGCCAGCGCCGCCACCGCGTCCCCGCGCAGCACTTCCGGCACCACCCGTTCGCGCATGGCCTTCGGCCCCCACTTCACAATGGGTGGCAGGGCAATGTCATGGGAGCCCAGGCCCGCAACCAGGCCACCAGAGGTGCTGCGCATCAGCGCCTCACTCACCGCGACCTTGAGAAACAGGTCCCCTTCCCCGGTGCCGCCCAGCGCCTCGGGGTAACCCACACCCAGCAGGCCGGCATCCGCCGCCTTGCGGTAAAGCTCACGCGGGAATTCACCCGCCTCCTCCCATTCATCGATATGCGGCAGCACTTCCCGCTCCACAAAGCGCTGCGCCGTCTGGCGGGCCTGTTCATGGGTTTCGTTGAAGCAGTGCGTCGAGGTTTTCATGAATGCCCTCCTTCAGCGGTCAGGGCCGTAGTGAACAGCCTGAGTGTGCCGCAACCGCTGACACCAAGCAAGCGCTTGGTCATGTGCTGATTTTTATCCAGGGCGATCCAGGCGTATAATTCCGGCCTGTTTCATGAAGCCTTCATTCATCCACAGAGAAAGGACACCGTCATGAACTTTGACAAGATCCCACCCGGCAAGAACCCACCGGAAGACATCTTCGTTGCCATCGAGATCCCGGCCAACGCCCAGCCGATCAAGTACGAAATCGACAAGGACATGGACGCTGTCCTCGTGGATCGCTTCATGGCCACGCCCATGTTCTACCCGGCCAACTACGGCTTCATCCCGAACACCCTGGCGGACGATGACGACCCGCTGGACGCCCTGGTGGTCACGCCCTATCCGGTCATGCCCGGCGCCATCATCCGCTGCCGCCCTGTTGGCGTGCTGAACATGGAAGACGAGGAAGGCGAGGACGCCAAGCTGGTCTGCGTGCCCCACGACAAGCTGACCACGGCCTACAAGGATGTGCAGGACGTTGAGGACCTGCCGGAACTGCTGAAGGACCAGATCAAGCACTTCTTCGAGAACTATAAGGACCTTGAAGCCGGCAAGTGGGTCAAGGTACGCAACTGGGACAACGCTGAAGCCGCGCGCAACGCGGTGGACGAAGCGGTCAAGGCTGCGGGCTGACTCTGTTACCGGGCGGCTGTCCGCCCGGTCACCCTCCTTCCTCCGGCTCCTGCGGCCGGGAAAAATAGAAGCCCATCACGCCATCCACCGGCAGCTCACGCACCACGGCCCACTCGGCCTCAACCTCCACGCCACTGACAAAAACCCGGATCCCCTGCGCACGCAGAACCGGCGCGATGCTGGACAGGAAAAAGCGCGCCTCACGGCGCTGGTGAAGATCGCGGATGTATTCCCGGCTGATGCGAACAGCCTGTATGGCGTAGCGCCCCAGATACCCGAAACTGACGCCACCGGAGCCGAAATGGTCCACCATCAGTCCCGCCCCGACCCGGGAGGCTGTGTCCGCCAGCAGTGCCACCGCGCTTGGCTGAACACGCAGGGCGCGCTCGGGGACCACCAGCCAGAGATCCCGCGCCTGCTCCCCGGCCGTTTCAAGCCGCATGGCCAGCCAGTGCATGAAGCTGTCATCAACCAGCGACGCCAGACCCAGCGACACGGACACGCCACCATCCGGCGCCGGCCCATCACCGGAGAGCACCCGTTCGATCACCATGCGATCAAACACCGGCGTGCGGCCCGAACGCTCAAGATGAGGCAGGCAATGCGCTGCCGCCTCCCAGTGCCCCGCCAGCTTCAGCCGGCCCAGTGCCTGGGTCATCAGGACGCTGCCGTGCATGTCATGCAGCGCCTGCCATGCCAGGGCCATATCCCCGGAAGCCAGCGCGGCGTCAATGGCCTCCAGCCAGCCGCCCGCACCGTTGACCGGGGCGGCCAGTGCATGTCCCCAGCAGAGCAGGGGTTCCCCGCTGGCCGCCACCGTTGCCAGGCCCTGGTCAGCACGGGCCAGCAGCGCGCCCACATCCAGCCCCGGCTCCACCCGGGTGACACCGGCCTGGAAGACACCCTGGTCGGGCACGCTGCGGGTGCTGTAGCGCGTTGAGAGCTGCTCCACCAGTTCCTGCAGCCAGGCATCCGCCTCCACCGGCTCGACGCCGGTAATGCAGACCAGCAGATCCGCGCCCTGCCCCCGGGCGGTCACCACACCCTCGTGATGGGATTCAAAGTCCAGCAGTGCCGCGCCGCACTCCGCCAGAACCGTATTGCCCAGGGCCCGCCCATGGCGTTCATTGAACGCCTGGAAGGCGAGCGGACGGAAAACGGCAACCACGCCGCCGGATGCGGATTCCCGGGAATGGAGCTCCGCCGCCAGTGCCTGATCGAAAGCCTCGCGGGTGCGCAGCCCGGTTACCGGGTCCCGCCGGCTGCGATGCTCCAGCTCGCTGATCAGGGCAATCTGGCGCTCGAAGGTCTCCCCCAGGTTCCGGGCCATGCTGTTAAGCGCCCAGGCTACACGGCCCAGCTCCCGGGAGCGGGGAGGGTCGGTGCGGGCCCTGAAATCATTCGCCTCCAGCGCCTGCGCCTGGCTCTCCATCTGGCGCAACGGCGCCAATAGACGCCCGGCACCGCGCCAGGCCAGCCACAGGCTCACCACCAGGAGCGCGCCGCTCCAGGCGAGACCCACCAGGAAGCTGTGCCACAGGCGGACCAGGGCGGGTACGGGATCGGCATGGACCCGCACGCTGCCCGCCGGTTCCCAGCCGGCCATCACGGCAGCCTCACCCTCGGGCGAAGGCAGGTCGGCCCACCAGCGGAACCATTCCGGTACCGGCGGCGGCCCCGTCTCCACGTCGCGGCTGTGGCGCAGACTGCCGTCCGCCCGCACCAGCTCGATACGGGTATAGGCGCCGCTGTCGAACACCGCATCCACCAGCCGCCGCACCTGGCCCTCGCGCTCCAGTGCCGAAACCGCCACGCCCAGCGCCGTCGCCGTATCCTGGGTCTGAATGCGGAGCTCATCCGCCAGATAGGCCCCGAAGCGGCTGGCGGAGAACCAGGTGCCCGCCATCAGCACCACCGTCAGCAGCACCCCGATGAAGATCACGAGGAGCACGCGCAGGCTGTACCCGGTGTCATCCGCTTGACGCATCATGATCTCCCGGAAAGGGCATAAAAGCGCCAGATTGACACAGATCCTGAAGAAACGACTATAGTGAGGGCACGGAATATGACGAAGTACACCAATAACAAGCCCACAGTCATGACAGATACCAGCTCCCAGCAGGAGAAGCTGCGCCAGCACTTCGCCCGCCGCGTGACCACCCAGGCACGGGTGGTTCTCGAGACCTGGCAGAAGTTCCTGGAAACCGGCGAACCGCCGCCCGGTCTGCGTGAGGACCTGATGGTCACCACGGAGAAGCTGATCAAATACGCCCGCCGGTTCGAGATGACGGATCATGAGGCGGCCGGCGACAGCATCCGGACGGCGCTCGACATCTGGCCCGAAGGCCGCCCGCTCAACACCGAGATCCGGGAAAGCCTGCAGCGGGGCATGGATCAGCTTTCACGCTGCACCCTGAGACGCTCGGACCAGAATGAGGAGGAGACGCCCCGCACCTGGCTGCGGACGCCCATCTATCTCGCGTTCAACGACAACGATTATGCCCAGCGCATCATCCGGCAGATGGAATTCTTCGGGTTCCGGGCCGCCGCCTTCGGAACACCGGGCGAGCTGGAAGCGGAATGTGCCCGCAACAAACCCGAAACCATCGTGATCGACGTGGACTTCGGGGGTGGCGAGGCCACTGCCGGGATCGCCACCATGGAGCGTATCCAGGAACGCCATGAAACGCCCATTCCCGTGCTCTACATGAGCCGCGAGGACGGCTCCATCGAGACCCGGCTGAGGGCGGTGCGCTCCGGTGGCGAGGAATTCTTCTATCAGGCGCTGGATCCGGGCCAGCTGATCGAGAAGATCGAGCACTACTCCTACGCCCATCCGCCCGACCCCTACCGGGTGCTGGTGGTGGACGACTCGAAAGCCCAGGCCAAGTACATCGAGAACGTGCTCCAGAAAGCCGGCATGCGCTCACGCGTGCTGACCGATCCCATGGAAGTCATTGATGCCCTGGACGAGTTCTCACCGGAAATCATCATCCTGGACATGTACATGCCGGGCTGCACCGGCACCGAGCTGGCCAAGGTCATCCGCCAGCAGGACCACCTTCACAGCGTCCCCATCATCTACCTCTCCGCGGAGGAGGATATCTCCAAGCAGCTGCATGCCATGAGCATGGGCGGCGATGACTTCCTGACCAAGCCCATTGATGCCAAGCACCTGGTGGCAACCCTGCACAACCGGGGCCGGCGGGCGCGCTCGCTGCTGGCACTGATGATCCGCGACAGCCTCACGGGCCTGTACAACCACACCCACACCCTGAGCCTGCTCGAATCGGAGATCAGTCGTGCACACCAGAGCGGTCAGCCGCTGACCTTCGTCATGCTGGACCTCGATCACTTCAAGAAGATCAACGATACCTACGGCCATCCCATCGGCGACCGCATCCTCAAGAGTCTGTCCCTGTTCCTCAAGCAGCGCCTGCGCAAGACCGACCACATCGGACGCTACGGCGGCGAAGAGTTCGCGATGGTGCTGCCGGACACCCGTGAGGAGGATGCGCTGGGCGTCATGAACGAGATCCGCGAGAAGTTCAGCCAGCTGCGCCAGCCGGCCGCGGGCACCGACTTCCATGTGACGTTCTCCTGTGGCGTGGCCCAGTGGCAGGGCGAATCCCCCCAGGAGCTGTGCGAGCGTGCCGATGCCCTGCTCTACGGTGCCAAAAACGAGGGACGCAACCAGGTCGTTGCAGGAGATTGATTTTTCGTATCACCGCTATTGATCTACGGCTAACATGCGTTCACACTTTTCTGAACGTGCCAGGATCTTAGCGCGAAAACACAAAAACCGACGCAAAATAATCCGAAAAGAAACAACTATGGCCACGATCCTCGTCCTCCACGGCCCCAATCTGAACCGGCTCGGCACCCGCGAGCCCGGCACCTACGGGGCGGCCACCCTGGCGGATATCAACCAGCGCCTGCACGAACAGGCCAGTGAGGCCGGCCACCACCTGCTCACGCTCCAGAGCAATGCCGAATACGAACTCATCGAACGGATCCATGACGCGGCCGATGAAGGCATCGACTTCATCCTGTTCAATCCCGCCGCCTTCACGCACACCAGCGTGGCGCTGCGGGATGCGCTGCTGGCCGCCGCGAGACCGTTCATTGAGGTGCATCTTTCCAACGTGCATGCACGCGAGCCCTTCCGCCATCACTCCTTTTTCTCGGATATTGCCGAGGGTGTGATCAGTGGGTTCGGGGCACAGGGCTACGAACTCGCCCTGAGCGCGGCATGCCGCCAACTGAGGTGAATGAGAGCCCCCATATGGACATTCGCAAAGTCAAGAAACTGATCGAGCTTCTGGAAGAATCCGACGTCGAGGAACTGGAGATCCAGGAGGGCGAGGACTCCGTCCGGATCAGCCGCCGCCGCGGCGACACCGTGACCATGGCCGCGCCCGCCCCGGCACCCGCGCCCCAGCAGGCGGCACCCGCGCCCCAGCCCCAGCAGGGCGGCGGCAGCGGCCAGGCGGAGGAGAAGACCGAACCGGACGAACCCCAGGGTCACCTGGTACGCTCGCCCATGGTGGGTACCTTCTACCGGGCACCCTCGCCCACCGCCGCCTCCTTCGTGGAAGTGGGCCAGAAGGTACACTCCGGTGACGCCCTCTGCATTGTCGAGGCCATGAAGATGATGAATCAGATCGAGGCCGACATCAGCGGAACCGTCTCCCAGATCCTGGTCGAGGACGGCGAGCCCGTTGAATACGACCAGCCCATGTTCGTCATCACCTGACAGCGAAGCGCCGCATCATGATCAATAAAGTACTGATTGCGAACCGGGGCGAGATTGCCCTGCGCATACTGCGGGCCTGCAAGGAACTGGGCATCCGCACCGTAGCCGTGCATTCACGCGTGGACCGCGACCTGATGCACGTCCGCCTGGCCGACGAATCCGTCTGCATCGGGCCCAACAGCGCCGCCGACAGCTACCTCAACATCCCGGCCATCATCAGCGCCGCCGAGGTAACGGACGCCGACGCCATCCACCCGGGCTATGGCTTCCTGGCGGAGAACGCCGACTTTGCCGAGCAGGTGGAGAAAAGCGGCTTCCGCTTCATCGGCCCCTCCGCCGAGACCATCCGGCTCATGGGCAACAAGGTCTCCGCCATCCGCTCCATGGTCAAGGCGGGCGTACCCACAGTCCCGGGCTCCAACGGCCCCCTGACCGATGACGAGGAGCGCACCCGCCAGGTTGCCCGCGAAATCGGCTATCCGGTCCTGATCAAGGCGGCCTCCGGCGGTGGCGGGCGCGGCATGCAGGTGGTGCACACGGAACACGCCCTGCTCAAGGGTGTGCATGTGACCCAGCGTGAAGCCCGCGGCGCCTTCGGCGACGAAACCGTCTATCTGGAGAAGTACCTGGAACGCCCCCGGCACGTGGAGGTACAGGTGCTTGCGGACCAGCACGGCAACGTCATCCATCTGGGCGACCGTGACTGCTCCCTGCAGCGCCGCCACCAGAAGATCATCGAGGAAGCCCCCGCGCCGAACATCAACCCGGAGGCCCGGGAGCGCACCCTTCAGGCCTGTCTCGACGCCTGCCGCGAGATTGGCTATGTGGGCGCCGGCACCTTTGAGTTCCTGTACCAGGACGGCGAGTACTTCTTCATCGAGATGAACACCCGCGTTCAGGTGGAGCACCCGGTCTCGGAGATGGTCACCGGTGTCGATATCGTGGCCGAGCAGATCCGGGCCGCTGCCGGCGAGGAGCTGCGCTACCGCCAGGAGGACATCGAGATCCGCGGCCATGCGCTGGAATGCCGCATCAACGCCGAGGACCCCAAGACCTTCTCGCCCAGCCCCGGCCATGTGGAACGGTTCCACCCACCGGGCGGGCTTGGCGTGCGTGTGGACTCGCACCTGTACTCGGGCTACAGCATCCCGCCGTACTACGACTCCCTGGTGGGCAAGCTCATCACTTTCGGCGAGAACCGTGACATCTGCCTCACCCGCATGCACAACGCGCTGGATGAGCTGGTCGTCATCGGCATCAAGACCAACGGATCACTGCACCAGCGGCTGGTTCGTGATGAGGGCTTCCGCAGCGGAGACATCACGATCCACTACCTGGAACAGCTGATCCGGCGGGACTGAGCCATGGCCTGGGTCCAGCTCCACATCCAGTCGGACAGTGAGCACGCCGAGCTGCTGGAACAGATGCTACTAGAGGCCGGTGCCGAGGCCGTGAGCATGGAGGACACCGAGGATACCCCACTGTATGAACCGGAGCGGGGCAGCACGCCACTGTGGGACAGCACCACGGTGACCGGGCTGTTCCAGGGCGACGCGGACCTCGCCGGCATCCAGGCCCAGGTGGCCGAAGCCTACCACTCGGCCACCCAGACCCACCTGGAATCCATGGAAACGGAGCTGCTGGAGGACCGGGAATGGGAGCGGGCCTGGATGGATGACTTCCGGCCCGAGCGCTTCGGCAGCCGCCTGTGGATCTGCCCCAGCTGGCAGGATCCGCCGGAGCCGGACGCGGTGAACATCATCCTGGACCCCGGGCTCGCATTCGGTTCCGGAACCCACCCCACCACACGGCTCTGCCTGGAATGGCTGGACGCCAACCCGGTGGCAGGGCAGGAAGTTGTGGATTACGGCTGCGGCTCCGGCATCCTGGGGCTGGCGGCGCTCAAGCTCGGAGCCCGGCACGTGGTCGGCACCGACAACGACCCCCAGGCACTGGACGCCAGCCGGGACAACGCCCGGCGCAATGGCATCCCCGATGACGCCCTGACGCTGTACGCGCCGGAGGACCAGCCGGACACCCGCTGCGACCTGATGCTTGCCAACATACTGGCCCAGCCATTACTGTCTCTGGCACCAACACTGGCCGGTCAGGTGCGGCCGGGCGGACGGATTGTGCTTTCGGGCATCCTGTCCAGCCAGGCCGACTCGATCAGTGATCGCTATGCCCACTGGTTCCACATGCAGTCACCAACGGAACAGGAAGGCTGGATCTGCCTGACCGGCACGCGCCACACGGACTGAAGTGGAGCTGACTGCATGGCCACAGACACGGACACACTCACCCGCTGCCCATACTGCCAGACGCGGTTCCGGGTAACCCCGCGCCAGATCGAGGCGGCCCGGGGGCGGGTCCGTTGTGGCCACTGCCTGTATGTGTTCAATGCCCTTGAACACGCCGAGCCGGAAGAGGACGCAACCACCGAACCCGAGGCCACGGCCCCACCGGATCAGTCTTCCGGAGCGGAAACCGGCGAAGACGACCTCGTCTTCGACGACAACCCGGAGGAGGACGCCCAGGAGGGCCGCTATGCCGGCCACGACGCGCCGGAGGAAGAGGAATTCAGCGAGGATTTCCTGGCCCTGGATGCCGGCGACCGCTCGGGCTTCCGCAGCGAACTGGACGACCTGGATTCCCGGGAGCAGCTGGAGGATGACGAAAGCTGGGCGGAGTCACTGCTGCAGGAGATCGAGAGCGAACCGGCCCCGGCCGCCAGCGAGCCGGAGCCCCCTTCCGAGCCCCCTGCCCCGGAACCGCCGCCCCGGGAACAGGCGCCTGACCCGGAGCTTGAGCTGGAGCCTGGCTCCCGACAGGAATCCCGGAAAGCGTCCAGCTCGGAACCGGCCTGGCAGTCACTGAGCACCGACCCCATTGTCGCCAGCCGACCGGATCGCTGGCGCTGGCTGCGCAGGCTGGCCTGGCTGCTGGGCATTGCCGGCATGGCCGCCCTGCTCGTATACCAGCTGGGCTGGTACCGGTTCGAACGGCTGGCACTCTATGAGCCGATCCGCCCCTGGTACGAGCAGGCCTGTGACTGGGTCGGATGTGAGCTGCCCCCGCTGGTGGCCACCGACGCACTGGAACCGCGCCGGCTGGTGGTGCGCAGCCACCCGGACATGGCCGATGCCCTGCTGCTGGAGGTCACCATCGTCAACGAAGCCGGCTTCGACCAGCCCTGGCCCGCCATCGCCCTGAGCTTCTCCAATCTCAACAACGATGTGGTGGCCCAGCGCGTCTTCCAGCCCCGGGACTACCTGGCGGACGACGAGGCAGAGCGCGGCCACGTTCCCTCCAGAGAAGGCCGGCGCATCCGCCTGGGACTTCAGGACCCGGGCAAGGACGCCATCAACTACCGGATCGAGTTCCTCCCCGCGCGTCAATAGCCCCAGCCCAAAAATACTCAGTTTTTCAGCCAGCCAGCCCCTTTAATGGGATGGGAGCCCGGAGTATCATTGTCTCCCCCTGAGCTGGTCGAGATTTGACCAACCCGCACGGATCCAATCACCAGGAGAACGCTGTGGTCGCCATTGGCCCCCATACGCTGCCCAATAACCTGGTTCTGGCCCCCATGGCGGGTGTCACGGACAGACCCTTCCGGCTCCTGTGCCGCAGAATGGGTGCCGGTCTCGCCATCTCGGAGATGGTCACGGCGGACGCCAGCCTGTGGAGTTCCCGCAAGTCCCAGCAGCGCATGGACCACGAGGGAGAACCCGAGCCCATAGCGGTCCAGATCGCCGGCGGTGATGCGCCCATGCTGGCCGAGGCCGCCCGCTTCAATGTGGCCAACGGCGCCCGGATCATCGACATCAACATGGGCTGCCCCGCGAAGAAGGTCTGCAACAAGGCCGCGGGATCCGCGCTGATGCGCGACGAAGCCCTGGTGCGCGGGATCCTGGAGTCCGTTGCGGCGGCCGTGGACGTGCCGGTCACGCTCAAGATGCGCACCGGCTGGGATCGTGACAACAAGAATGCCGTGACCATCGCGCGCATGGCCGAGGACGCCGGCATTGCCGCCCTGGCGGTGCACGGGCGCACCCGCGCCGACGCCTACAGGGGCGAGGCCGAATACGGGACCATTGCACAGGTCAAACAGGCCGTGGATATTCCCGTATTCGCCAATGGCGACGTGGACTCCCCCCGCAAGGCCGCTCAGGTTCTGCGGGAAACCGGCACCGATGGCCTGTTCATCGGCCGGGCCGCTCAGGGCAGGCCCTGGCTCTTCCGCCAGATCAACCACTATCTGGCCACTGGGGAAGAGCTCCCCGATCCGGAACCGGAGGAAATCCGGGAGATCCTGATGGGGCACGTGGCGGCGCTGCACGCCTTCTATGGCGAGTACATCGGCCTGCGGGTGGCGCGCAAGCACGTGGGCTGGTACCTGCAGGCCCGTGATCCGGACAAGACATTCCGCCGGCACTTCAACCGTATTGAGGACGCCGGCGCGCAGCTTCAGCTGCTCGATCATTACTTTCAAGGCATACAGACAGAAGAGGTACGTGTCGCATGAGCACTGAATTCATGGCCGAGGACAACCGGGCCCGGCAAACCGACGAGCCCCTCACAACGGCGGCCGGCAACGGCCAGACCGTGACACTGCGCGACAGCGTGGAGCAGGCCCTGGAGAACTACTTCTCCCAGCTCGACGGCGCGCCGGTCAGCGACGTCTACCAGCTGGTGCTGTCCGAGGTGGAAGCACCGCTGCTGGAGAAGGTCATGGAGTACACCGGTGACAACCAGACGCGTGCCTCCGCCATGCTCGGTCTCAACCGGGGCACCCTGCGCAAGAAGCTCAAGCAGTACGGCCTGCTGTAAGGAATCGGAGCCATTATGACGGAACAGCCCAATGCGACCCCCATCCGCCGGGCGCTGATCAGCGTCTCGGACAAGACCGGTATTGTTGAATTCGCCCAGGCCCTGCGTGAGCGCGGCGTGGAGATCCTCTCCACCGGCGGCACCTTCCGGCTTCTGACCAGCAGTGGCATCGAGGCGAAGGAAGTCTCCGACCACACCGGCTTCCCCGAGATCATGGATGGTCGGGTGAAGACCCTCCACCCGCTGATCCACGGTGGCATCCTCGGCCGCCGCGGCACCGACGACGACGTCATGGCGGAACAGGGCATCGCCCCCATCGACATGGTGGTGGTCAACCTCTACCCCTTCGAACAGACCGTTGCCGATCCGGACTGCGACCTGGCCACCGCCATCGAGAACATCGACATCGGCGGCCCCGGCATGCTGAGGGCCGCGGCCAAGAACCACCAGGATGTGGCCGTTGTGGTGAACGCCGGCGATTACGACCGCATCCTGGGTGAAATGGACGCCAATGACGGCGGCCTGCGCAGCGCCACCCGCTTCGATCTGGCCACCCGTGCCTTTGAGCACACCGCGGCCTACGACGGCGCCATCGCCAACTACCTGGGCGGCCGGCTGGAAAGCCAGGCGGAGCCGGATCCCTTCCCGCGCACCTTCAACAACCAGTTCGAGAAGGTGCAGGACATGCGCTACGGCGAGAACCCGCACCAGAGTGCCGCGTTCTACCGGGAACGGGGCGCCTCCGAAGCCTCCGTGTCCACGGCGCGCCAGCTCCAGGGCAAGGCCCTGTCCTACAACAACGTGGCGGATACCGACGCCGCTCTGGAATGCGTCAAGCCCTTCGCGGACCCGGCCTGTGTGATCGTCAAGCATGCCAACCCCTGTGGCGTGGCCATTGGCTCGGACCTGAAACAGGCCTACGAACTGGCCTTCGCCACGGATCCGACCTCGTCCTTCGGCGGCATCATCGCCTTCAACCGCCCGCTGGACCCGGAAGCGGCGGCCGCGATCACCGAACGCCAGTTCGTGGAGGTGATCATCGCGCCGGAGGTCACGCCTGAAGCAGCAGAGGTGCTGGCGGCCAAGAAGAACGTACGCGTTCTGACCTGCGGCCCCTTCAATGACGAGCGCATTGCGGCCTGGGACTACAAGCGGGTCACCGGTGGCCTGCTGGTGCAGGACCGGGACCTGGGCATGGTTGATGAAAACAGCCTGCAGATGGTCACCCAGCGCTCGCCCGCACAGGACGAGCTGGAGGACCTGCTGTTCGCCTGGGAAGTGGCCAAGTACGTCAAGTCCAACGCCATTGTCTACGCCCGTCATGGCCGCACCATCGGCATTGGCGCCGGTCAGATGAGCCGTGTCTACAGCGCCCGCATTGCCGGCATCAAGGCCGCCGATGAGGGCCTTGAGGTGAAGGGCTCGGTCATGGCCTCGGATGCCTTCTTCCCGTTCCGGGACGGCATCGACCAGGCCGCCGAAGCGGGCATCCAGGCGGTGATCCAGCCCGGCGGCTCCATGCGCGACCAGGAGGTGATCGACGCCGCCAACGAGCACGGCATCGCCATGGTCTTCACCGGCATGCGTCACTTCCGGCACTGAGGGGGCTTATGCAGATCCTGATCATCGGCGGCGGCGGCCGCGAACACGCCCTGGCCTGGAAAGCCGCTCAGTCCAAAGAAAGCGAGCGCGTCTATGTCACCCCGGGGAACGCGGGGACGGCGCATGAAGCCGGCGTGGAAAACGTCGCCATCGGCGCGGAAGACATTGATGAGCTGACCCGTTTCGCCACGGATAACCGCATCGACCTGGTGATCGTAGGCCCGGAAGCGCCCCTGGTCGCCGGCATCACGGACCGGCTGCGCGAGGCGGGCATTGCCGTTTTCGGCCCGAGCGAAGCCGCCGCCCAGCTGGAAGGCTCCAAGAGCTTCGCCAAGGACTTCCTTGCCCGCCACAGCATCCCCACTGCCGACTATCGGACCTTTGGGGAC
>JBNJDI010000017.1:0-32579 GCA_051744725.1 Pseudomonadota bacterium
AGAGTATGCTGCAAATGGGCATTCACCGGAACAGTATGGTCGCTGGAGTGGATTGATGAAAACGCGCTTGTGTTTCAGGGCGTACACCGCGCCTCTGGCAGTTCTCCTAAGTTTTACCTTGGTCGGATGTGATTTGGAATCGTCTTCGGAGGGGGAGACTTCCACCTGTCTCGATGAATTCCGTGGACCCAATTCAGCGAACGCGACGGTCTCCACCTTTAACATTTCCGACACGGATGAAAGCCCATTTGGTGCAAAAGTTGAAAGAACTATTCTTCACCAATTAGCAAAATTCTCAGAACCAAGTCAGGGCACTGCAAGCAAAGATAAAGCTGACCGGTTCTATAGTTTTCTGGAAAACCGATTGAATGAACGGCTTTCGATTGGCTCACTTCCAGCATACAAGCAAGTGCGCAGTCGATCAGACTTGCTCGAGGCGATGGCCACGTCCGGGGAACCAATGTTTGAAGAAGTCCGAGAAACACTGGCCAACTGTGTAAGAGAAGATTCCGACTCGGCCGGTAGCATAACAACCGCAGCCCGTATAACTGAAAAGCCCGATTCAGAGAGCGAAAGCACCACATCCTGGCGATACGCTATTGCCTACAATTACAACCCATCAGTACTGGATGTTACCGCTATAGGTCCGAATATCCGCAGGCTGATTTTAAGCGAAAACACAACGTTGGTTTCGTTTTATCAATTGGACAAGTTCACAGGGAAAGGAAGTGTTTCAGGCTTCAAACGACCAGTAAAACTTTCCTTGGGTTTAGGGGCTCCTGCTGGAGAATTGATCGGTCAGGGAAAGGAGGACAGCGACAACAATGATGAAAACTCTGAAAGCATGATCTTTGAATCTAGCCTTCCAGAAAGCAATGAAGAAGAAGCGGGAACAGACTTATGGTCTTGGAGCGTCAGTTCGGACAAAGGAACGGACCACTTTGCAGCATCAGATAATATCAGCTGCGTTAGGGCTCAAGCCGACTATTCAAATGGGACAGTCGAGGTAAAACTTTCCGAAACGAGCTGTCCCAGCATCAACAGCTCATCAGAGCAAGCTGAATGGGAGCCCGACGAAACGTTTTCCTATGAGTCGGCCAGTCCAGAGGAACCTCAACGGCGAGGGCTTTGACTTTTATTACTGCCGGCTGCACCCCGTATCCATACCCCAGTGTTCCATAAAGGCCCGCTTCTTACGGATCAGGCGCTCGTAGGTACTGACTATGCTGGCGCTGTGGGCGGTGGGGGATTGGCGGAGGGCCTCCACCCGGTCCTGAAGTGACCGCAGCTCCCGACAGAGCCGCTGTTGAAGGTGGTCGTGGACACTCTCGAACTGGTCCAGGGCAATATCGGTCTCGGCCTCAGCCCTCATCACATCCTGTTGTTCGTGGCGCATCGCTATAACCCGTCCCTGCCTGGTTATACTGACTACTTTTTGCGCATTCTGCCCGCGCTGACACCCGATTGCAATAAGGTATGAACAGGCTTTCACGATTTTGCAAAGTCCCTCAATCAGCGGTCTGAACCTCCCTGAACAGCCCCCAAAGGCCGTTCCGACTCCGGCAGTATCGGGAAGCTCCGGCACACCTGGTTCACGAAGCCCGCCAGCACCGGCAGGTGATGACCCACAATGGGAATGCCGGTATTGGTCAGCGACACACTGATATCGCGGCTCGGGTCGGCCCAGCACCATTTGTTGATCAGCCCCACGTGGCCGAACGCCTCGCCGGACTGCGGGCCCCAGAGCCCCACCGGGTCCGCCCCCAGCATGAAGCCGGCGCTGAAGCGCATGGGGATCATCATGGTGCGGTCGATCTGCATGCGCCCGTAGGCCTGGACCGCACGGATCACGGTCTGGCGGTCGCAGATGCGCTTGCCGTTCCAGGTGCCGCCATTGAGCATCATCTGGAAGAAACGCCCCATCTCCTCGGCGGTGCCGCACAGGTTGCCGGCGGGGATGACCGCCTCCTGGAAGCGCGGATCGTTGCTGACCTCCGCCACGGTATTGATATCACCGCCCAGGGCCCGGCGCACGATCCAGGAAACCGGGAACACCAGCTTCGGGCCGGTGGCGTAGTTCCAGGCCAGGTCCAGCAGATGCTCGTGGTCGATGCCGTAGGTGAAGTAGCGCATGCCCATGGGCTGGCGCAGGCGCTTGTCCAGCAGGCGATCAATGCTCTCCCCGGTGACCCGGCGAACCACTTCCCCCAGGACGTAACCGCCGGTAATGGCGTGATAGGCAACCGTACTGCCATCCGCCTCGATGGGCCGCGCATCGCACAGCAGTTTCCAGATGTAGCGCTCGTCCCAGAGCGCATCGATGGGCGTGTCCTTCGGCAGACCCGGGATGCCACCGCGATGGGACAGGAGCTGGTGGATGGTGATGTGCTGCTTGCCGTTGCGGGCGAATTCCGGGCAGTAGAAACTGACCGGATCCAGCAGGTTGATGAGTCCGTCCTCCGCCAGCATGTGCACCAGCAGCCCGGTCACGGCCTTGGAGGCGGAGAAGTAGCAGACCGGCGTATCCGGGGTCATGGGCACCCGGGGTCCATCCCGACGGTCCTCGGGTCCGTTACCCTGGGAATGGCCGAGCGCCCGATTGAGTAGAAGCTGACCCCGATGGCGCAGCGTGATCTGCAGGCCCGGATGGGTACCGGTACGGTACAGCGCGGCCACCTTCTGCCAGACGGCCTCCACGGCTTCGCGGCTCGCACCCGCATCGGCGGGGTGCTGCTCCCCATCCCTGGCCACGCTCGTGACCGTATCCAGATCCTGCGGGATACGGCTGCTGTGAAGCCGTTTCCTGAGCCATTCGTTCATCAGGGCTGCTCCCTCTGTCGCTCCCTTGATCAAGGTGACATTCCAGTATGGCACGGAATCAGCCGCGGCGCGTGCTGTCCTGACGCTCCAGGCTGCGCTCAATGCGGTCCAGCTGCTGCTGGAGCTCCTGCATGCGCTCATGGATCTGGTGCACCTCCACGGCCTCGCCCTCGCCATTCTCCTCATCCACGCGCTGGCTTTCCTTCTCCATCACCTGCAGCACAATACCGATCATCATGTTCAGGAAGATGAACGCGGTGAGGAACAGGAAACTCAGGTAATAGATCCAGCTCAGGGGGTACACCTCCTGGGTCTCGTACATCACATCCGCCCAGTCCTCGAACGTGGCGATCCGGAACAGCGTCAGCATGGAGCGGGCGATGTTGCCCCAGAGGAAATCATTGATGTGACCGAACAGGAAGCTGCCAAAGGCCCCGTAGATGTAGAAGATGATGAACATCAGCAGCACCACGTACCCCATGCGCGGGATGGCCTTGAACAGCGACCCCATCAGGATGCGCAGCTCCGGGATCAGCGACACCAGGCGCAGTACCCGGAAGATGCGCAGCAGGCGCGCCAGCAGCACCATCTCCGAGTCATTGATGGGGATCAGGCTGGCCACCACGATGATGAAATCGAACACGTTCCAGCGCTCGCGGAAGAAATCCCGTAGCCGTTCCTCCGCCGCCATCCGGATCAGGATCTCGACCAGGAAGAAAACCGTCACCGCCCAGTCGAGCACGCCCATCACCTGGTCGAAACGGCTGACGCCCTCGTAGGTGCGGGCGCCGATGAGCAGGGCCGAGACAATAATGATGGAGATCACCGCCCCCTCGAAGAGGCGGTTACGGTGCAGCGCCTCGAGTCGGCGCTTCAGGTCGCTGGCACTCTGGGCCATTCACTGACGCTCCTGTGGATGGAAAACGGCATTATCACTGATCCACCCCCGTTCAGACGAGGATTTGACGTCCACGAGCAGAACAGATAGTGTTCAGAATATCGAGTAGACGACCGGTCTAATTGGCACGGAAAGTCAATCATAATGTCAAAACCCCAGCGCAACCCCAACCTCCGCCAGGAACTGCTGGAAGCCGGCGTGCATCTGCTGTCCGAGCAGGGCTATCACGGCACCGGCATCAAGGAGATCCTGGACCGTGTCCAGGTCCCCAAGGGCTCCTTCTATCACTACTTCAGCAGCAAGGAAGGTTTCACCGCCGAGATCATCGAGGATTACACCGAGGATCTGCTGGCGCTGATGGACCGCCACCTGGAGCAGCCCCGCGATTCCGCCCGCGAGACCATCCGTCAGATGTACGGGCTGATGATCACCGAGTTCGAGCGCCGGGGCTGCATCCGGGGCTGCCTGCTGGGCAACCTGGCCGCCGAGATCGGCGCTGCCAGCCAGCAGTGCCAGCGGGCGCTGCAGAAAGGTTACCGCGACTGGCGGGCACGCTTCGTACCGCTGGTGGAACAGGGCCAGCACGCAGGCGAGTTCCGTGACGACATCCCTGCCAATGCCCTGACTGACATCTTCTGGAACCACTGGGAGGGCGGCATCCTGCGCATGAAACTCGAGGGCCAGGCCGATCTGCTGCGCGCGGACCTGGACTGGCTGCTCGACCGCCTGATGGCCCCCGCCCCCTGAATCGCCCCGGATTTCCGATCCACCCTTTTTCATGGAGTACCCGTTCTATGACGACCCCCACACTGAATGACGAAAAGGCACTGCAGCGCGGCCGCCCCATCAAGAACCGGCTGATCAAGTCCGCCATGAGCGAACAGCTGGGCAACGCCCGCCACGACCCGGATGAACGCCTTGCCCGCCTGTACCGTGCCTGGGCGGATGGCGGCATCGGTCTGTCCATGACCGGCAACGTCATGATCGACCGCAATGCACTGGGCGAGCCGAAGAACGTGGTCCTGGATGAGCAGTCCGATCTGGACGCCTTCCGGCACTGGGCTGAACAGGGCCAGGCCAACGCCACCCAGGTATGGATGCAGCTCAACCACCCCGGCAAGCAGATCCCGAAGTTCCTGAACAGCCAACCGGTGGCGCCTTCCGCGGTGCCCCTGGGTGGCGGGCTGGAGAAGATGTTCGCCACCCCCCGGGCCCTGGAGGGGGATGAGATCCATGCCATCATCGGCCAGTTCGCCCGTTCCGCCCACCTTGCGCAGGAAACCGGCTTCTCGGGGGTCCAGATCCACGGCGCTCACGGCTACCTGGTCAGCCAGTTCCTCTCCCCGCGCCACAACCAGCGCGAGGATGAGTGGGGCGGCTCACCGGAGAACCGCCGCCGCTTCGTGCTGGCCGTCCATGACGCCATCCGCGAGGCGGTGGGCCCGGACTTTCCAGTGGGCATCAAGCTCAACTCCGCGGATTTCATGAAGGACGGCTTCAGCGAAGAGGAATCCATGGATGTGGTGCGGGCCCTGAGCGAGGCCGGCATCGATCTCATCGAGATTTCCGGCGGCACCTATGAGGCACCGGCTATGACCGGCTTCAAGGCGAAGAAGGAGAACGCCCGCGAGGCCTACTTCCTGGATTACGCGGACGCGGTACGCCGCCATACGGACGTACCTCTGATGGTCACCGGCGGCTTCCGCTCCGCCACCGCCATGCAGCAGGCGCTGGACTCCGGCGCCACCGATTTCATCGGCCTGGCGCGCCCGGTGGCAGTGGACCCGGAACTGCCACGCACCCTGCTCAGCAACCCCCAGGCGAAGCTGGCCATCAAACGCCCCTCCACTGGCTTCAAGGCGCTCGACAAGGCATTGATGCTGGACATCACCTATTACGAGTCCCAGCTCGCCCGACATGCGGACGGCAAAAAGCCGAAACCCGGGCTCAGCCCCTGGATCACCGTTGCCAACACCTTCGCTGCCATGGGCGTGAACGCCTTCAAGCCACGCCGGGGCTGAAAACCGGCGTCAGTGAGGCTCGTCAGCCCTGCGCGTCAGGGTGATCGTCTGGTCCACGATCCGGTTGATGAGTTCATCCGGCAGGTCATGCCCCATGCCCCGGATCCAGGCCAGGCGCGCCCCCGGAATCAGCCGGTGCAGCCGGCGTGCGGCCTGTGGCCGGATCAAGGGGTCGGCGGTGCCGTGCAGGATCAGGGTGGGCGCGTGGATGCGGCGGCTGTAACCCGACAGATCGCCGGTGGCGAGGATGGCCCGCATCTGGCGCAGTATCCCCTTTGGCCGGTAGCTGCGATGGTAGTCGGAACGGATGTGGCGCTCTGTCTCCGCCAGGTCGCGCGGGTATGCCGGGCTCTGGATCCGCTTCCAGAGCCCCAGCCCCCGGGCCACGGCCGCCTCCTCGTCGTGCCCCTTGATGCCACCGCCCTGGAGCCACCACATCACGTCCAGCTTCGGCATCGGCATGCGCGGGCTGTTGTTGGAGGTCATGACCAGCGCCAGGCTGCGCACCCGCGGCGGATGGGTGGCGGCCAGCAGCTGACCGATCATGCCCCCCATGGAAACCCCCTTGACGTGGGCACTCTGGATGCCGAGCGCATCCATCAGCCCAACCGCATCGCGGACATGATCATGCAGGGAGTAGGGCGCGTCCGGCTTCAGGCCCATCCGGAACCGCGCCATGGCGATCACGGGATGGCCGCCCACGGGTGCCTCTATTTCCGAGGAAAGACCGATGTCCCGGTTGTCATACCGGATCACGCGGAAGCCCGCGCGGGCGTAGCGCTCCAGCATGGCTTCCGGCCACAGGGTCATCTGCGCGCCCAGGCCCATGATCAGCAGCAGGGGCGGGCCCTCGGGGTCGCCCCGCTCCTCCACGCAGAGCGTCAGACCATTGCTTTCGATGTAACGGGTTTCAGGTGTCACGCTTACCTCCTCTGCCGGGCAGCCAACGCTCGCCCAGCAACAGCAGAATCGGGGTAACCAGCAGCGTCAGCACGGTGGCAAAGGCCAGACCGCCGGCAATGGCACTGGAAAGCTGGGTCCACCACTGGGTGGATGGGGCATTGATGCCGAGCGAGGGCGTGAGCAGATCCACGTTCACACCCAGCACCATGGGCATCAGGCCCAGGATGGTGGTCACGGCTGTCAGAAGGACCGGCCGCAGACGCAGGCAGCCGGTCTCAAGGGCGGCTTCGTAGGGCGGCAGGCCCTCCGTGCGCATCACATTGAAGGTGTCGATCAGCACGATGTTGTTGTTCACCACAATGCCGGCCAGCGCAATGATGCCCATGCCCACCATCACCACACCGAAGGGCTGTGAGTTGAGCAGCAACCCCAGGAGCACCCCCGCTGTGGACAGCACAATGGCGGAGAGGACCAGAACGGCCTGATAGAGGCTGTTGAACTGGGTCACCATGATGGTGAACATCAGGAAGAGGGCCACCGCGAACGCCGTGCTCAGGAAGCGGGCCGACTCCTGCTGGTCCTCGTTCTCGCCGGCCACCTCCACACGCACACCATCCGGCAGTTGCGGCATGGCCGACTGCAGCGTCTCCAGCCGCTCCGTAACCTGCTCACCCGAGGCCACATCGGCCTTGATGGTGATGGCCCGCTGGCCGTCCACGCGCTTGATCACGCCCGTCTTGGGCGCCGGCTCAAGATCCATGAAATTGGTGATCGGTACCTGGCCGCCTTCCGTGTTCAGGGTCAGGCGCTCGAACTGGTCCAGGTTGCGCCACAGCTCCGGCAGCCGCACCAGTATATCCACCTCATCACGCACCCCTTCCGGCCGGTAGGTGGACAGCACCAGGCCGTTGGTGACCAGCCGGACCACATTGCCCACGCTGACCACGTCGGCACCGAAACGGGACGCGGCCTCGCGGTCCACGTCGATCTGCCACTCGATGCCGGGCAGGCTGCGGTCATCCTCAACGTCCACAAAACCGCCCACCTCATCCATCGTGGCCCTTATCCGGTCGGTGGCCGTATCCAGTTTCTCCTCACCGACACCGCGCACCTGAAGCTCCACGGGCTTACCCTGACCGGGCCCCTGCTGCTGCTGACGGAATTCCAGCCGGATGCCGGGAATATCCCGGGTGCGCTCCTGCAGATCCGCCATGATGCGGCTGGCCGGGCGGCGTTTCTCCCAGTCCACGAACTGGAACTGGATGGTGCCGATCACATCCGGTGCCATCTGGTCCCCGGCACTGGCCCGGGAACGGGCGTACAGCGCCTCGACCTCCCGGAGCCCGTACATCCTCTGCTCCACTTCCCGGACGATGGCGTCACGTTCGTGAACGGACAGGTCGCCGCGCGCCCGGATGTGCACCTGGGCGGAATCCGGCTCAACGTCCGGAAAGAACTCAACGCCATGGTTGAAGGCCCCATAGGCGCCATAGATGCCGGCCATGGCAACCAGCAGCAGCAGAAGCGTACGGCCCGGGTAGGTCAGGCTGCGGTCCAGGAGCCGCCGGTAGGCCTGCCCAAAGCGGCTCGGCCGGTTATCGCCGCCTTGCGCACGGCCGCCACTGATCCCGCCCAGTATGGGCAGGAAGATCAGGGCCATAACCAGTGACATGAGCAGACACAGGATCACCGTGATCGGCAGGAACTTCATGAACTCGCCCACGACCCCCGGCCAGAACAGCAGCGGGATGAACACCGCCAGGGTGGTGGCCGTGGAGGCGATGACCGGCCAGGCCATGCGGATGGCGGCCTCCGCCCAGGCCTCCCGGGGCGGCATGCCCGCCAGCCGGTTGCGGTCGGCCAGTTCCGACACCACGATGGCGCCGTCCACCAGCATGCCGGCCACCAGGATCAGGCTGAACAGGACCACGATGTTGAGGGTATAGCCCAGCAGCCAGATCAGCAGGATGCCGGAGAGGAAGGCACCGGGAATGGTCAGGCCCACCAGCAGCGCCGAGCGTGGGCCCATCACGGCCACCACGATGACCAGCACCAGGACGATGGCGGTCAGCACGTTGTTGAGCAGGTCGGAGAGGATGTCATTGACCTCATCCGACTGGTCCATGATGGTGGTGATCCGCACCGCATCCGGCAGCCGCTCGCGCGCCTCATCCATCAGGTGCTGGACCCTGTGGACGGTCTCGATGATGTTGGCGCCGGTGCGCTTGGAGATTTCCAGGACCACCGCCGGTTCACCGTTGATGCGTGCAAAACCCTCCGGATCCTTGAAGGTACGCTGGAGGGTGGCGACGTCCCCGAAGGTCACCACGGAATCATCCGCTACCTTCAGGGGCATGGACATGACGTCCTCAAGGTTCTCGACCACCCCCGGAACCTTGAGGGCCATGCGCCCGGCACCGGTATCCAGGCTCCCGGCCGCCACCAGCTGGTTGTTGCGGGCCACCCGGTTGCCCAGGGTGGCGTAGTCGATGCCGTAGCTGTCCAGAACCTGGGGATCCACAACCACCTCGACCATATCCTCCCGGTCACCGGCGATCTCCACCTCCAGCACTTCCGGAATCCCCTCAATCTCGTTCTGGAGATCCCGTGCCATGCGGATCAGTTCCGGCTCGGAAAGCGGACCCGAAAGACCCATGCTCAACACCGGAAAGAGGCCCACATTGACCTCGTTCACCCGCGGTTCCTCGGCTTCAGCCGGGAGGTCCGCGCGGGCGATGTCCACCTTCTCACGCACATCCTGCAATGCCTGATCGGCGTCGAAGCCGGCGTCGAATTCCAGCATGATCGAGGCATGGCCCTCACTGGCCGTCGAGCTCATTTCCTCCACACCTTCCAGCGAACGCAGCTCCTGTTCCATGGGGCGGACCAGCAGTCGCTCCCCGTCCTCCGGGCTCACCCCCTCGAGTGCCATGGAGACGTAGATCATGGGGATGGGGATATCGGGGTTGGCTTCCCGGGGGATGGTCTGGAAAGCCACGATTCCGGCCACCACAAGGAAGATCAGGGTGAGTATGGTGGTGCGTGCGCGGTCCAGGGCCGCGTTGATGAGACCGCGCATGGTCAGTCCCCATTCCCGCTGGCGGCGACCGGTGTGACCCGCTCACCTTCCCGGACAAAACCGGCCCCACGGGTGATCAGTCGTGTGCGCAGCGGCAGGCCCGTCACCCAGGCGCCACCATCATCGGTACTCAGAAGCCGCACCGGGGTGAACACCACTTCGTCGTCGGCAGAGACATGGCGCACGCCCAGCCGGCCGGCATCGTTGAGCCGCAGGTGCGCGGGGGAAAGCCGGGTTGCCAGTTCCGGCGCCAGCCCGATGCGCAGCGTGGCGCTGGAACCGGCCACCCGCCAGTTGTCGGGATTGGGCACTTCAGCCTCAATGCGGAAGCTGCGGGTTGCCACGTGGGCGGAACTGGCAATGAACGTCAGCTCGCCGGCGAGTTCCCGGCCATCCAGCAGTTCCACGCGCACGGACTGGCCATTGGCGAGTTTCCCGGCCTTCTGCTGGGGAACGCGGCCACTGACCTTCAGGCGCCGGGTCTGCACCAGCTCCACAAGCGGGTCGCCGGGCTGGAGCTCATCACCGATCTCGGCTTCGTGGCTGTTGATGCTGCCATCGAAGGGCGCCTGGGGCGTAAGGTCATCAAGGGCGATCCGGGCCTGCTCCAGCGCCGCCTCGGCCGCTGCCATCTCCGCACGCCGTGCCAGGTACTCGGACTGGGATGCCAGATCCGCGCCCCGCAGCCGGGAGGCGGCCTCGACATCGGTACGCGCGCGCTCCAGTTCCGCCCGTGCCTTTTCCACCTGCTCTTCCCGGTCCTCCTCGGAGAGCCGGGCGATCCGGTCGCCTTTACCGAGTTGGGCACCCTGGGGCTCCAGACTCTCCAACTGGGCCGCAACGCGACTGCGGATCACCACGCTGCGCCAGGGCTCAACCTGGCCCTGGATCACGACTTCCGGCTGGAAAGGCTCTGCCAGACGCTCGCTCACCTCAACCCGGGACAGGGCGGTTTCGGATTCCTCGTAGGGATCCTCCATGTTGCTGGCACTGCGGCGAATATCCCCGCTGAGCAGCCAGATGACCAGAAGGATCGCCAGCGCAACCGCCATGGCCACTGGCCCCCGGGGGATTCGGTTGATCATTGGGCGCTCTCCCGTCCGTGGATTGGATCCGGCCCGGTCAGGCCAGCAACGATGAATTCCACCACATGCTCAAAATAGGCCTCGAGGCTGGGGGTTCCATGGCGCTCCGGGCCCAGGCCGCCGGCAGCAATACGCTCCATAACACCCTGGAAGATGGCGTCCACGCCCCAGAACAGGCCCTCAATGGGTTTGTCCGGTACCTCGCCCGCCTCAATCGCTGCCCGGACCAGTTCGTGGAACAGCACCTGGTATTCCCGGTCCAGGGCCTGCATGGCTGCGCGCTCATCCTCGCCCAGGCGGGCCTGTAGTTCCGGCCGGTCGCAGTGCAGGCACAGCTGGACATCCACGGGGTGGGCCTGCATCAGCGCGAAGGCTTCGTGCAGGAGGCGGCGGATGCTCCTCAGGGGCGTGCCGGCCGGTTCCAGGGCACGGTAATGGGCCAGGCAGTCACGCGAGAAACGCAGGGCAAGGCGGGCGTAGATGCTCTCCTTGCTGCTGAAATGCTTGTAGACCGTACCCTTGGCAACACCGGCATGCTGGGCCAGCTGGGCAATGGTGACGCGTTCCCAGCCGCTGTCGCGGAACAGTGCCAGAGCGGTATCCAGAAGCAGTGTTTCCCGCTGCTGGAAGAGTTCATCCTGATAGCGCACCGGTACCGTACTCCTTTAGTGACCAGCGGTCATTGTATGACCGCAAGTCACGACCGGCAAGCAACCCGGCCCCGGCGTGTGCCGGGTTACTCCTTACCCGGTTGCCAGCTCTGGATGGCCTCGTAGGTCTCCGCCACCGTGTCGGCGTCAAAGGGCTTCTGGATCAGGCCGGCAAGGCGGCCGTCGGGGGAGATGATCGAAAGGTGGGCACTGTGCTCCACCACCGGATTGCCGCTGGCATCCGTGCTGTGGCTGAAGGTGGCGTTGAGGTCCGAGGCCAGGCTCCGCAGGGTTTCAAGCTCCCCGGTGACGCCTCGGAAATCATCCCCGAAGAAGGTCACGTAGCCGCTCAGGACTTCCGGCGTGTCCCTTTCCGGATCCGCCGTGATCATGAGGAACTGGGGCTCGGTGGCCCGATCCGAGATTCGGCTTTCCGCCTTGGAGAGGGTTGCCATGGTGTTCGGGCAGATGTCCGGGCAATGGGTGAACCCCAGAAAGGCGAGCGTCCACTGGCCGTGGAGCATGGATTCATCGACCGCTTCACCCTGTTCATCCACGAGGGAAAAGTCACCAATCGGGCGCGGTTCGTCGTAAAGGTAGACGTTGTCCGCGGCGACTTCCGGGGGTTCGCTGCTGCCCGCACTGCTGTGCTGGGAGCCCACCCAGACGTTGTAGATGGTCAGCGCCATCACGCCGGCCGCGGCCATGACGAGGATAATGACGGTAATCGCGATATTGCGGTTCTGGGACATCAGATCTCCGGGAAGCGTACGAAGTGATCAACCAGCAGGACGACAAACAGCAGCATCAGGTAGGTGATGGAATACTTGAACGTATCCAGCGCGACACGCCGGTCATCGCCCCACCAGAGACGGAACGCGTACTGCAGGAAACGCAGCCCGAGCAGGGTGGCGCCCACCAGATAGATCATGCCGGACATGCCGGTGGCCACCGGCAGCAGGCTGACGGCGAACAGCATGAAGGTGTACAGCAGGATGTGCAGCTCGGTGAAACGGTTTCCATGAGTGACCGGGAGCATGGGAATGTCCACCTGCGCGTATTCCTCCTTGCGGTGGATGGCCAGTGCCCAGAAGTGCGGCGGCGTCCAGGCGAAGATGATCAGCACCAGCAGCAGGGCGTTGGGGTCCACGGTTCCGGTCACCGCGGTCCAGCCCAGCAGCGGCGGCATGGCGCCGGCAAGGCCACCGATGACAATGTTCTGGGGAGTGGCGCGCTTGAGGAAGACTGTGTAGATGACGGCATAACCCACCAGCGAGGCCAGCGTCAGCCAGGCGGTGAGCATGTTCACCTGCCACACGAGCACCAGCATTCCGGCAAGGCCAAGGGTAGCGCTGAAGCCGAGCGCATCGGCATTGCTCAGGCGCCCGGTGGCCACCGGGCGGCGGCGCGTGCGGGCCATACGCGCGTCAATCTCATGGTCCACGACGTGATTGATCACGGCAGCGGCACCGGAAAGCAGGGCAATGCCCAGGTTGCCCCAGAACACGGTGGCCAGCGAAGGCAACCCAGGTTCGGCCACCAGCATGCCGATGATGACCGTCAGCAGCATGAGTGCGACCACCTTGGGCTTGGTCAGCTCAAGGTAGTCGCGCCAGGTAATGGCTCGTTTCGCGGAAGCGGTGTTGTCACTCATAGGAAATTCCGGTACTCACGGGTGCGAGGGCGCGACGCGCAGTCTTTCCACCCGCACGAGGAGATTGACGAGGCCCAGCAGGAGAAAGGCCCCGAATGCGTTGTGGGCGATGGCGATCGCCAGGGGAACCTGGAGTAGGATGTTGAGAACACCCAGAACAACCTGCACCAGGAGCAGTGCCAGCCCAGTACCGGCGGCGCCGGCAAGAGTGGACCCCCGCGCTTTTCGGATCACTGCGAAGAATAACGCACCAAGGGCCACCAGAACCACCAGTGCGCCGATACGGTGACTCTGGTGGATGGCCACGCGTGCTTCATTGCCCAGTTGGCCGCCGAGGTAGTTCGGCCCCACGGCCTGAAAGAAATTGAAGCCCTCGGCGAAATCCATCTCCGGCCAGAGCGACCCCTGGCAGGTTGGCAGATCCGTGCAGGCGACGGCGGCATAGTTGGCGGCCGTCCAGGCGCCGAGCGCGATCTGGAGAACCAGCAGGAGCAGTCCGCCATAGAGCCAGGGCCTCAGCGCCAGGACACCCGCCCTGGCTTCGGGAGGCAGATCGTCACTGCTTCTTCGGCCCTCAAGCCGCCTGAACAGCAGGAACATGAGGCAGAAGGTGGTAAACCCGCCCAGCAGGTGAGCCGCCACGACCTGGGGCCAGAGGGACAGGGTGACGGTCCAGGCACCGAAGGCGGCCTGCAGCACCACGAACCCGGCGGCGAAGCTGGCGAGCCCCGCGGGCGCCCCCGCCCTGCGGTGCCGGATGCAGGCAGCGGCAATGCCAAAGATCACCAGGCCGAGGGTACCCGCAGCATAGCGGTGGATCATCTCGGGCCAGCCCTTTCTGGCATCAAAGGGGGCCTCGGGAAACCGGGCCTGCGCCTTGGCAATGGTCTCCTCGCCGCTGGGCACCGTCAGGTGGCCGTAGCACCCGGGCCAGTCCGGGCAGCCCAGGCCCGCGTCCACCAGCCGGGTCCAGGCGCCCAGCAGGATCACGATGGCGGCCAGAACCAGCGCGCTGAGCGCGGCCTGACGCAGACGTGGAAAAGCAGTGGCCCGTGAGGGACCTGAAGCTGTAGTCATGGTTTTATCCGGATTCAGCCCAGTGGGGAAACTTCCAGCAGGTGTTCAAGGTCTTCCAGCACGTCGTCCCCGGAATGACGCTGGTCATAGCGCAGGACGAGATTGCCCATGGGATCCACGATGAAGACGGTTGCCTCGGCATCATCCGCCGTGTACGCCGCCAGGGGATTGGCCGCCTCAGCGGTGAGCTGAACCAGCCTCCGGTCATCCGCCCCTTCGGGCACGCTGCCGTCCCTGCTGATGAAGCCCCGGCGTACGCGGTTCCATTCACGGTGCAGGAGCTGGTGGATGCTGCCAGTGCGGTCAAGCCACTCGACGCAGGCATCACCACAGTCAGCGGCGGTAACCAGGATCCACCACTTGGCGTCTTCGTCCTCCTGCAGGAAATGACGCCGGAAGGGGTCGCCATCCGCGTCCCGGATCCCCTGGTCCAGAACCTGTTCCTGGCCCTCAACGAATTCGCCCTTATTGGTGGTGCTGCCGGGCATGCCCCACCCGGTGTAGTACATCACCGTGGCGGCGATAAGAGGCACAATGGCGATCAGGAACAGCAGCGCCGCCTTGCGGCGGGCGCGCCGGGTTTCCTCTTCACTGAAACTGTTCTGGGTCACTCAGGATTCCTCGTCTCGGCGAAAGCTGGTTGCAATGGTCAGGGTCAGCAGCACAACCGCCAGCCCGAACCACTGTACGGCATAGCCATAGTGGGTTGCCGCCTCCATGCGCTCCGGTGTCCAGCCGGTGCGCAGTGCGCCGGGCTGGCCCTCATCGGACAGCCGGATGGGCACGGCAGCAAGCTCGGACAGGCTTTCCCTCGCGTCTGCCCGGTCAAGGCTGGCAACCCGCCTGGGCCAGCCATCGGGATTGACCGCGTTGACCTGCCCAAGCACCAGTGGCGTGGGCCAGGACCAGACATGGCCTTCAATGGTCTGCCGGCCCACGGGTGTCTCCGGACGCGGGAGCCGGTCACGCTCCGCCGGTGCCGGAATCCAGCCCCGGTTCACCAGAACCGGTCCGGTTCCGGTATGAAACGGCTGCAGCACCTCGTACCCGGGCCGGCCATCCCGGGTACGGTTATCCAGAAGCCACTGGACCTCCGGATCGTATTCACCGGAAAGCACCACTGGCTGCCCCTCCAGAGGACGCTCAACCGGCCATTCAACGGGCCCATCGGTGTCGGACCAGCGGGCCTGGCGTTCCGCCTTGTCAAAGCCTCGATCAAGCTGCCATATCCCGAGCCCAAGCAGCAGGGGCAGAAACGCGAGGGCGATGGTCCATATGGCTCTATTGGGCCGCCAGCGCCATTGGCTCCGGGATTCGCTCATGCTCTGTTATAGTGATCGGGATTATTCAGCGTCAAGAGAAGTGCCATGCTCAAGTTCCTGATCCTCTTCGTACTCATCGGCATCATTGCCAGTCTGGCCAGCAGTTTCTTTTTCATGATGAAAGATGAGGGCAGTCGTCACAGGACTGTGAATGGACTGATCGTCCGGGTTTCGCTGTCCGCGCTGCTGCTTGTTCTTATCGGAGTGGCGGCGGTGACGGGCAATCTGCAACTGAACGCGCCGCCCTTCTGAGCGGCGCGCCAGCGGTTCAGATCACGTAGACGAAGACGAAAAGCATGATCCAGACCACGTCCACGAAGTGCCAGTACCAGGCACCCGCCTCATAGCCGAAGTGGTCGTGGGCGCTGAAATGGCCCTTGATCAACCGCATCAGAACAACGAACAGTATGATTCCACCAAGCAGTACGTGCAGGCCGTGGAAACCGGTCATCAGGAAGAAGATGCTGCCGTAGATACCGGAATCCAGCGTCAGATTCAGATGACTGTAGGCCTCAACGTACTCCTCGATCTGGAAGAACAGGAAGATCGCACCCAGGGCCACGGTGGCCGCCAGCCAGTAGATGGTCGGCTTGCGCTTGTCGTATTTGAGCGCCTTGTGCGACAGCGTCAGCGTGATGGATGAAGCCACCAGGATCAGGGTGTTCAGAAGCGGCAGCCCCCAGGGGCCGATGACCGAATCCGGGCCAGCGAACTGGCTGTTATCCGGATTGTTCAGCAGCGGCCACTGGGCCTGGAAGCCTTCCCAGAGCATGTTGGCACTGCCCTTGGCGCCTTCACCCCCCAGCCAGGGAACCGCGAAGAACCGGATATAGAAAAGGGTACCGAACAGTGCCGCGAAGAAGGCCACCTCGGAAAAGATAAACCAGCTCATCCCCTGCCGGAAGGAGCGATCCATCTGGGCATCGTAGAGCCCCGCGCGGCTTTCGCGGATCACATCCCGGAGCCAGCCGGTGATCATGTAGATCAGGACCAGGGCCCCGACCGTGAACACGACCCAGGCTGTGGTGGTTGGGTCCCCGTTGGACTGGTTCACCAGGAGGGAAGACAGCCCGAAGAAGGTCAGGAGCATCCCGATGCTGCCCACAATGGGCCAGATGCTCGACTCCGGGACGTAATAGGACTGGTTGCTCGACATGCAGCCTCCGCTGTTCTTGTTCCGTTACGGTTTCCGTTTTCCGGACCGCCGGGGTCAGCTGACCCGCGGCGGCTGCTCAAAGGTGTGATAGGGCGCCGGAGACGGAACCGTCCACTCCAGACCTTCCGCACCTTCCCAGGGTTTGGCGTCCGCCTTGGGACCACTCTTCACCGCCTTGTAGACAATGAATACGAGCAGCAGCTGGCTGGCGCCGAACAGGAAAGCACCGATGGTCGAAACCTGGTTGAAATTGGCGAACTGGATCGGGTAGTCCGCATAACGCCGCGGCATGCCGGCAAGACCCAGGAAATGCATCGGGAAGAAGGCGATGTTCAGGCCGATGAACGACAGCCAGAAGTGCGCCTTACCCAGTGCCTCGCTGTACATGCGGCCGGACCACTTGGGCAGCCAGTAGTACACGGAGGCAAAGATGCCGTAGATCGCACCCGGAATCAGCACATAGTGGAAGTGGGCGACCACGAAGTAGGTGTCATGGTACTGGAAGTCCGCAGGCGCGATGGCCAGCATGACACCGGACAGCCCACCCACGGTGAACAGAACCACGAAGCCGATGGCGAACAGCATGGGGGTCTCGAAGCTGATGGAGCCACGGAACATGGTGGTGATCCAGTTGAAGATCTTCACCCCTGTGGGTACCGCGATGATCATGGTGGCGTACATGAAGAACAGCTCACCGGGCAGCGGCAGTCCCACTGTGAACATGTGGTGCGCCCAGACCAGGAACGACAGGATGGCGATCGCGGCCGTGGCGTAGACCATGGAGGTGTAGCCGAACAGCGGCTTGCGCGAGAAGGTCGGGATGATCTGGGAGATGATGCCGAACGCCGGCAGAATCAGGATGTAGACCTCTGGGTGGCCGAAGAACCAGAAGATGTGCTGATACAGCACCGGATCACCGCCGCCTGCGGCATCAAAGAACGCGGTGCCGAAATGGATGTCCATCAGCAGCATGGTCACCGCACCCGCCAGCACCGGCAGCACAGCGATCAGCAGAAACGCGGTGATCAGCCAGGTCCACACGAACATGGGCATCTTCATCAGGGTCATGCCGGGGGCGCGCATGTTGATGATGGTGGCGATCACGTTGATCGCGCCCATGATGGAGGAGATCCCCAGGATATGAACCGAGAAGATGAAGAAGGTGGTGCTGTCAGGCCCGTAGGTTGTGGACAGGGGCGCGTAGGCTGTCCAGCCGAAGTTCGGAGCGCCGCCATCCATGAACAGAGTGGACATCAGGATCAGCGACCCGGTCACCAGCAGCCAGAAGCTCCAGTTGTTCATGCGCGGCAGCGCCATGTCCGGCGCCCCCACCATCAGCGGGATCATCCAGTTGGCAAGCCCCACGAAGGCCGGCATGACGGCACCGAAGATCATCACCAGGCCATGCATGGTGGTCATCTGGTTGAAGAAGGCCGGCTCCACCATCTGCAGGCCTGGCTGGAACAGCTCGGCACGGATAACCATGGCCATGGCGCCGCCCGCGAGGAACATCGCGAACGAGAACACCAGATACATGGTGCCGATATCCTTGTGGTTGGTGGTGAACAACCACCGTCCAATCCCCTTGGCGGGACCGTGATCGTGATGATCAGCGGCGTGAGCGTCTGCAACCGCACTCATGATGAACCCCCGTTAATCAAACGCTGAATACTTAACCGTCTTCGCCGGTCTGCTCGGCGACCCATTCTTTATATTCGTCCTTTGGTACCGCCTTGACCTCAATCGGCATGTCAGAGTGTCCCTGACCACACAGCTCAGCACACAGCCCGTAGTAGGTGCCGGGCTCCTCGATCTCTGTCCAGTTCTTGTTAATGAACCCTGGAATGGCGTCCTGCTTCCAACCGAATTCCGGTACCCACCAGCTGTGGATTACGTCATTGGACGTGATCAGGAACCGGATCTTGGTATCAACAGGCAGAACCAGTGGATTGTCCACGGAGTACTTGTAGTCTTCCGTTTTGGTGATCAGGTTCTTTTCGGCATCACCTGGCGTATCCGGAGAGCTGAAGAAGCTGATGTCCTCGTCCATATACTCGTACTGCCAGCGCCACTGGTACCCGGTGACCTTGATTTCCATCTCGGCGTCGGTGGAGTCGTACATGTCGACCAGAGTGCCGGTGGCCGGAATGGCCATCATGATGAGGATCAGGAAGGGAATGACGGTCCAGATGATCTCCACCGTGGTGTTCTCGTGGAAATGCGCCGGCTTCGCCCCCTTCGAATGGCGGTAGGCCAGTACAGACCAGAGGATGGCCAGGAATACACCAACGCCGATGACGACACAGATCCAGAACACCCACATGTGAATGTCGTAGATGGTGTTGCTTATGGCGGTGACACCTTCAGGAAGGTTAACCCCCCACTCGGCAAGGGCGCTGGACGGCGCCGCTACAGCAGTCGCCAGGACACCGGCACGCAGGGCCTGCACGCTCATACCTCGTCTCCAACAAGAATTGTGTTTCGGCCCCGCGCACCATAGACCGGGCCGTGGCGTCGAACCCTGGGGAACGCGGGGATATGTCTGAGTCTCTCGCGCAAAGTTACGCAGAGTTTATCGTTTTTTGCGCGTATGACAACCGTCAAGTCGCAATTCTATCGCGTCCGGCCGGCCCCGACCACCCGGCGGGCACGGCCCGCAAACTCAACTACACTGAGACAATACCGCTCCGCGGTCTCCATCCATCAGCGCTGTACGGTCCATGACGCCGGAGTCCATAAACCAGATCATCGCCCAGGCCGTGGCCCGGGAATCCACCCACGGCCAGTTCCAGGAAGCGCTCCGCACCACGGCGGAAAGCCTCCATGGGCTGTTCCGGGTGGAGGCTGACGACCCCGCAGCGGCACTGTGCGGCTTTGCCCGCGAATACGTGGAGATGACCCCCGGACTCCTCCACTGCGTCCGGGTCTGCGCCGAACGGGCAGGGGTTGGCGCGCTTTTCCACCCGTTCCTCAAGACCGCCACCGGCTATTTCGCGCACCCCTCTGTACTGCTGGCCGGCTATGAGGGGCTGGAGGGGCTGCTGATCAAGGCCTACCAGTGCCACCGGCTGATGGAGGAGATGTACGAGAACAACCGGTCTTTCCGCAACAGCAATCTGCTGGAGCCGGAAACGACCCAGGCCAACCTCCTCGTACACCATCTCATCGGCGAGCCTTTCGCCAACGAACTCGATCAGGCCATACTGATCACGGTGCGCCAGATTGTCGGAGAAGGCGACTATTTCGATCTTGATCTGGCGCCCTTTGTCACCCAGGCCAGTGATGAGGCCTGGCAGTGGACGCATGAATACTGGACCAACCTGCTGACGCGCAACGGAATCCATTTCCGGTTCGCATTCCGCTCAGCACTCTAGGCAATAACCGAAGGGGATACAGGTGCTCAACCAACCGGATCTCGCCCGTCTCATACTGCGTCTGGCGCTGGGTTTTCTGGTCCTGCTGCACGGGATCAGCAAGCTGCTCAACGGCGTCGGGCCAATCGAGAACCTACTGGCCGCTCACGGCCTTCCGGTTATAATGGCATGGGGTGTTCTGATCGGTGAGATCCTCGCCCCGGCCATGCTGATTCTGGGAATCCATACCCGTGTTGCGGCGGTGCTGGTGACCATCAACATGGTCTTCGCCCTGATGCTGGCGCACCAGCACGAGCTGCTTACGCTCAAGGCCAACGGCGGCTGGGCCCTGGAGCTGCCGGCGCTTTTCCTTGTGAACGCGCTGGTGATCCTGATGCTCGGACCGGGCCGCTACCGGGTCCATTCCTGACAGGAGCGGATCATGCTGACCACAGGGAAGTCTGTGATCGTTCTGCTGCTTCTTGCGCTGGCTGCGCCCCTGCTGGCGGATACTGACAGCAGTAACGAAACCATAACGCTCTGGAAGCGCAACCACGAGAGCCCGGCCATCCGCGAGCTCGTCAAGATGGCACTGGCGAAGACGCCGGATTACGGGCCCACCGAAATACGCGCCAGCCAGCCCATGGCCCAGGGCCGGGCCACCCGGCATCTGCGCGCCGGAAACACGGACCGGGTCCGCATTGCGAACGTGGCCTCTTCTTCTGAACGCAACCGCGAGCTCAGAGCGGTACCGATACCCATTGCCCAGGGCATGCTGGGATTCCGTGTCTGCATCATCCGCAAGGATGAACAGGAGCGGTTTGACCGGATCTTTTCCGCCAGGGACTTCCAGCAACAGGGTCTGACCATCGGCCAGGGAGCACATTGGCCCGACACCCGCATTCTGCGCCAGGCCGGCTTTGATGTGGTGACCTCCCCCCGTTTCAGGAACCTTCTGACGATGCTGGAACGAGGCCGCTTCAGCTGCTTCCTGCGCGGGATTGGTGAAGTCCTGATCGATATGGAACAGTATCAGGGTGGCAGGCTGACTGTGGAAAACCGGCTGGTGTTCACCTACCGGATGCCCTCATACCTGTTCGTGGGTCCTGATGACCAGGACATGGCCGAACGACTCACCGTGGGGCTGCACCGTGCCATGCTCAGCGGCGACTATGAGGCGTGGTTCAGCACCTATTTCCGCAGGCCACTGCGGGAACTGGAGGTCATGGAGCGGGTATTCATTCCCCTGCCCAACCCCTTCCTTGAGAACGGGGCAACGCCAGTACAGCTGCCACTGATGCCGATACGCCCGGATCTTATGCTGCCGGTGTCGGAGGGCAGCCGCTGACCCCCTGCCTCAATGGGTCTCCCCGGATCCGGAGGGCAGGATCCGCACCGGCTGCGGCGTGTCATCCTTTTTCGGTGGGTCCGGTTCGGTGGGCGTGACCCGGGTCCTGAGTGTCTCCGAGGCGGGCGTCATGTCCGCCGCCTCCGGCTGACGGTCCTCGAACCCGCAGTCCACGCATTCACGGAAGGTACCCTGCTCCGTGGTGAACATCACGATCCGGTCCATGGCACTGCAGCGCGGGCAGACGGCGCCGGCGATGAAACGCTTCTTCACTCTGGTTCTCCCGCGGCTCAGGCCGCCTTATCCGGTTGCACAATGCCCGACTGGCGCAGCAGTGGCTCCTCGCTGGGATCACGGCCCCGGAAGGCCCGATAGAGGTCCGCCGCCGCATGCGAGCCACCCTTCTCCAGAATGTTCTCGCGGAAGGCGCGGCCGGCCTCCGGATCAAAAATGCCCTGCTCCTCGAACAGCGAGAAGGCATCCGCCGCCAGCACTTCCGCCCACTTGTAGCTGTAGTAACCGGCCGCGTAGGGGCCGGCGAAAATGTGCCCGAAGGCCTGCGGGAAGCGGTTGAAGGCGGGCGGATGCACCACCGCCACCTGGTCGCGCACCTCCGTGAGCAGCGCCAGCGGATCCAGGGGGTCGGCCGGGTCATACTCGCTGTGCAGCCGGAAGTCGAACAGCGAGAACTCCAGCTGGCGCACCATCTGCATGCCGCTCTGGAAGTTGCGCGCGGCCAGCATGCGCTCAAGCATGTCATCCGGCAGGGGCTCACCGGTTTCATGATGGCCGGCGATCAGCGCCAGCGATTCACGATCCCAGCACCAGTTCTCCAGGAACTGGCTGGGCAGCTCCACCGCGTCCCAGGCCACGCCGTTGATGCCGGAGACATCCGCCACGTCCACCTGGGTCAGCATGTGGTGCAGGCCGTGCCCGAATTCGTGGAAGAGCGTCACCACCTCGTCGTGGGTCAGCAGCGAGGGCTGCTCGCCCACCGGCGGCGTGAAGTTGCAGGTCAGGAAGGCCACGGGGAGCTGCACACTGCCGTCGTCATGGCGCCAGCGGACACGGCAGTCGGCCATCCAGGCACCGCCGCGCTTGCCCTGGCGGGCGTAGAGATCCAGGTAGAAGAAGGCCAGGGGCCGGCCGCCGCGCTCCATGCGATACGCGGTCACCTCGTCGTGCCAGGCCGGGATGCTTTCATCCGCCACGATGCGCACGTCGAACAGCTTCTCGACAACCCGGAAGAGGCCGTTGATCACCCGATCCACGGGGAACCAGGGCCGGACCTCCTCCTCGGAGATACTGAACCGTGCCTGGCGCAGTTTCTCGCCGTAATAACCCAGGTCCCAGGCTTCCAGCGGTTCCGGGCCCCCCTGTTCCCGGGCGAAATCACGCAGCTCCTCAAGCTCGCGCTCGGCCACCGGTTTGGCGCGCCCCGCCAGCCGGTTCAGAAAGCCCAGCACCTCGTCCTCGCTGGCCGCCATCTTGGTGGCCAGGCTCAGCTGGGCGTAACTGTCGTAACCCAGCATCTGCGCCTGTTCATGCCGGCGCCTGAGGATCCCGTCGATCAGCGGGCTGTTGTCCCAGCGCCCGGCATCCGGGCCCTGATCCGAGGCGCGGGTGGTGAAGGCCTCGTACACCTCACGGCGCAGCGCCCGGTTGTCGCAATAGGTGAGCACCGGGTAGAAGGAGGGGAAGTCCAGGGTGATCACCCAGCCGTCCAGGCCACGCTGCTGCGCCGCCTGGCGGGCGGTGTCCAGGGCCGTGCGGGGCAGGCCCGCGAGCTCGGAGTCATCGGTCACATGGCGGTACCAGTTCTGGGTGGCGTCCAGCACGTTGTCACCGAAACGGCTTTCAAGATCCGCCAGCTCCTGGGAAAGGGTGGCGAAACGCGCTTTCTGTTCCGCCGGAAGATCCACGCCCCCGAGCCGGAAATCGCGCAGGGTCTGGCGGATGGCCTCCTGCTGGTCCTCCTGCAGCCGGGGGAATTCGTCACTGTCCGCAAGGCGCTTGTAGGCCTCACAGAGGGCGCCGTTATGGCTGATCTCAGAGCTGTACTCCGTAATCTTCTGGAGGCAGCGCTTATGCACCTCGCGGATGCTCTCATCGTTCATCACGCCATTGAGATGGGCGATGATCGCCCAGGCATTATTGAGGCGATCATCCAGTGCCTGCATGGGCTGGGCGAGACTGGCCCAGGTCGGGGCCTGCTGCTCCGCCAGTTCCGCCACGCGCGCCCGGTTCTCATTCAGGATCCGGTCAATGGCCGGCTCCATGTGCTCGACATCAATGGCATCGAACTTGGGCAGCTGATCCTGCGCCAGAAGCGGATTGTTCATGGAGCGTCTCCTGCGTGTGACCTTGAGGCAATCATGATGACATACTTCCCGTAACCACCCTAAGTTCAGATGGAGGACCCACCGTGACCCGCATCCGCAGCCACAAGGGCGATCATCCCCAGCTCGGCGAACGCGTATGGATTGATCCCACCGCCACCGTCATCGGCGACGTGGTACTGGGCGACGACTGCTCGGTCTGGCCCATGACCGCCATACGAGGCGACATGCACCGCATCCGCATCGGCAACCGCTGCAGCATCCAGGACGGTTCCGTCTGCCACATCACCCATGCCGGCCCCTACAACCCGGACGGCTTTCCGCTGACGGTGGGCGACGATGTTACGGTTGGTCACAGGGCCCTGCTGCACGGCTGTACCATCGGCAGCCGGGTGCTCGTGGGCATGGGCGCCATCATCATGGACGGCGCCGTGGTGGAGGACGAGGTCATCATCGCCGCCGGCACCCTGGTGCCGCCGGGCAAGACCCTGGAATCCGGCTACCTGTACCGCGGCAGCCCGGCACGCCAGGCCCGCCCCCTTACCGACGAGGAACGGGAATTCTTCACCTATACCGCCGGCAACTACGTCAAGCTCAAGGATGAATTCCTGGCCGAGGCCCCTTGAAAATGCGCATGCAGTCCCTACCTATCCAACAGGGCGTTAGGGAAGCGGACTGATAGTCCGGCGCCGGTCAGCCACGCTCCCCCTGACGAAGCTGTTGTCCCGATTGATTGCAGATTCGTTTCAAGGAGGTGATAACCATGACAGCCATGACCCGCTGGAACCCCTTTGCCGAGTTCGAGGACATTCTCGACCGCTATAACCGCCAGGTAGCCGGCCGCAATGCGGCTCCGGCCACCAACGGCAACCGGGAGATCCTGCAGAAGACCGACTGGGCACCCGCGGTGGACATCACCGAGAACAGGGATGCCTTCGTCATAACCGCGGAACTGCCCGGTATCCGGAAAGAGGATGTGAATGTCTCGGTGCAGGATGGCGTCCTCACCATTCAGGGTGAGCGCAACGTCGAGACCACCGAGGACGACGCCAGACGGCACCGGGTGGAACGGTTCTACGGCCACTTCGCCCGCAGCTTCTCGCTGCCGGATAACGTGGATGACGAGAACATCAAGGCCAACTACCACGATGGCGTGCTTGAGCTGACCCTGGCCAAGCAGGAGAAGGCCAAGCCCAGGGCCATCGAGGTGGAAGTCAACTGACCCCTCGGGGCGGGACGCCCCATGGTGCTCCGGCGCCGGCTCTGCCGGCGCCTTTTTATGCCCGGAACTCAGTCCCCACCTTCGGTCTCACAGTCCGGCTCATAGATCTCGATTTCCACGCGCCGGTTCTTCTCGCGGCCTTGCGCCGTCTCGTTGTCCGCAATCGGGCGGGTCTCGGCGCGGCCGGCCGCCACCACGTTCTCCGCCGGGATGGCCCGGTTGAGCACCAGCTCATGCACCAGGGACACGGCGCGGGCGGCGGACAGATCCCAGTTGGAGCGGTAGCGGTCACTGACGATGGGTCGGTTGTCCGTATGGCCGGTGACGATCACCTCACCGTCACAGCGGGCCACAATATCCACGATGTCGCCCACCACAGGACGGATGTCCGGAATCAGTTCAGCGCTGCCCACCGGAAAGGTCGCCTCGTCATTGAACCGGACCACCACCCGCTGGCGGTCAAATCCGACGTCGATCTGCTCCTCACTGACCGCCTCCTCCATTTCCGAGATCAGCATACTGGCGAGCTGCTCCACGCCCGGATGCACATCCGGGCGTGCCGGCTCCGCCGAGGCCTGATCGCGGAGCATGGCCTCGCCCTCGGAAGGGGCTGCGGGGGCCCCGTCCATGGGGATGGGAACGTCCTCGCTGATCGCCGGGGACTCCGAGTCCTCATCCGCCAGTCCCTGGGGCTCGGGCATCTGATCCGGGGCCATGTTGAACGCCTCCACCAGGGAGGTGACCATGGCCTGGTACTTCTCCGCATCCATGCTGGAAAAAGACAGCATCAGGATGAAAAAGGTCATCAGCAGCATGAACATGTCCGCCAGGGTGGTCATCCAACCCGGGGAGCTGCTGCTGGTATTGCCGCGTCTGGGCCGGCGCTTGGGCGGTGCCGCCATCAACGCCCTCCGTCAGGCCTGTTGGCCCTGATTGAGCCGCTGGCGCGCCTCGGGTGAGAGATAGGCGGCCAGCACATCCTGCATGACCCGCGGGTTCTGCCCCTGCAGGATGTTCTGCATGGAGGTCAGCACCAGCGTCATGTTGCGCTGTTCGTCCTGCATCTTCAGCTGGAGCTTGTCCGCCAGCGGCAGGAAGATCACCTGGCCGATGGCCACGCCGTAGAAGGTGGTCAGCAGCGCCACCGCCATGGCGGGGCCGATGCCAGAGGGGTCATCCATCTGGTTGAGCATCTGCACCAGCCCCACCAGTGTGCCGATCATGCCCAGCGCCGGAGCGGAATCGCCGATGCCCCGGAAGACCCTTTCGGCGTTCTCATAGCGCTCCAGGGTCTGCTGGAACTCATGGGTCATGGCCTCCTCGATGAATTCCGGCGGATGGCCGTCCACGGCCAGCTCGATGCTCCTGGCCAGGAAGCGGTAGCGGGTGTCGTAATCCTCCAGCCCCAGGATCCCTTTCTTGCGGACAATGTCCGCCAGATCGCGGATCTGCAGGATCAGGTCCAGGGGATCCTCGGTGCGATCCCGGAAGGCCTCGCCGAACGCCATGCGGAAGGCGCTGACCACCGAGCTCATGCGGTGCTTGATCAGGGTCACCGCCAGGGTGCCCACCACCACGATGAGAAAACCGGGGATGTTGAGAAACGACGCGAGGCCGGAACTGGTGGCGATCGCGGCAACAATGGTAGTGATGCCGACCAGCAGGCCGAGCAGTGTCAGAAGATCCATGGCGCCTCACTGTCTCTGAAAGGGGCCGGGCATCTCATCCCGGCGGGCATCCATCCATGGCCCCAGCATAGCCCAGATTCAGCGGAACGGCTCTCAGGCGGGACGCAGCATGGCCATAACCGGGCCCGTATCCGGGCGTACCCGGCGCCACTGCAGGAAGGCTTCCGCCGCCTGTTCAACCAGCATGCCCAGCCCATCAAGACACAGCCGCGCGCCCTGCTGCCGTGCCCAGGCGTTGAAAGCGGTTTCATCCTGGCTGTACATCATGTCGTAGCACACGGTTGCCGGAGTGACGAGACCGCCCGGCAGGGGCGGCAGGTCGCCCTGGAGACTGGCACTGGTACCGTTGATGATCACATCGAAGGGCCCGGCCAGCGCCTCAAAGGTACTGGCCGCCAGCGGCCCGGTATCACCAAAGAGATCCCTCAGCCCTTCGGCCCGCGTCAGGGTACGGTTGGCGATCACCACCTCCGCCGGCGCCTCTTTCAGCAGCGGCTCCAGAATGCCGCGCACGGCACCGCCGGCGCCCAGCACCAGGACCCGGGCGCCGGCCAGGGTCACGGCGTTGTTCACACGCAGATCCCGCACCAGCCCGGCACCATCGGTATTGTCCCCGACCAGGGTGGCGTCCGCTGCCCGCCAGAGCGTATTCACCGCCCCGGCCCGGGCCGCCCTGGGCTCATGGCGGCCGGCCATCTCCCAGGCCTGCTGCTTGAACGGCACCGTCACATTGAGACCCGCACCGCCTTCGGCGAAGAAGCGCTCCACCGCATCCCGGAACCCCTCCAGGGGCGCCAGCAGCCGTTCATAGACCAGGGCCTCGCCGGTCTGCTCGGCGAAGGCGGCGTGGATGCGTGGCGACAGGCTGTGCTCGATGGGGTTGCCGACCACGGCATAGTGGGCCTGTTCAGTCATCCGTCTCCTCCAGCCAGTTGCGGGGTTGCAGAAAATAGTCGCCGAGCCGGGCCTCGGGCGTGCCGGGTTCCGGCTGCCAGTTGTAGTCCCAGCGCACCAGCGGCGGCAGCGACATCAGGATGGACTCCGTGCGCCCCCCGGACTGCAGCCCGAACAGGGTGCCCCGGTCATAGACCAGGTTGAACTCCACATAGCGCCCCCGGCGGTAGAGCTGGAACTGGCGCTCGCGGTCGCCGTAGGGCGTATGGCGGCGCGCCTCCACAATGGGCACATAGGCCGGCAGGTAGCTGTCGCCGATGGAACGCATCAGGTCAAAGCTGTGCTCAAAAGAGCCTTCGTTGTAATCGTCGAAGAAGAGCCCGCCGATGCCGCGCTGTTCGCCCCGGTGCTTGAGGTGGAAATAGTCGTCACACCACTGGCGGAAGCGGTGCCAGGTGTCATCGCCGGCGGGGGCGCAGGCGTTGCGGGCCACTTCGTGCCAGTACCGGCAGTCTTCCACGAAACCGTAATAGGGCGTCAGGTCGAAGCCACCGCCGAACCACCAGACCGGATCCCGGCCTTCCGGCCTGGCAATGAAGAAGCGCACATTGGCGTGGGAGGTGGGCACATAGGGATTGCGTGGGTGGATCACCAGCGATACGCCCATGGCCTCCCAGCTCGCCCCCGCCAGTTCCGGTCGGCTGGCGGAGGCCGAAGGCGGCAGTTCGTCACCCATGACGTGGGAGAAGTTCACGCCCCCTTTCTCGAACAGCTCCCCGTCCTCGATCACACGGCTGCGGCCACCCCCGCCGGCCTCGCGCTGCCAGGTTTCCTCGCGGAAACCGGCGGCGCCATCCAGCTCCCCCAGGGTGCCGGTAATCCGGTCCTGTAGGTCGATCAGGTACTGGTAGACGGCGTCCGGGTCGGGGGTATTGCTCATGGATGCTCCTCGGCTGTCCGTGGGCGGGCGTTATCAGTCACGCAGAAGGGTACCATCCATGGGGTCAATGATGCGGCTCGGGCGCCGGGCACCACCCAGGGATCCGGTGAGGATGCCGTCCAGCTCACTGGCGAAAGCCCGCCGGATCTGCCAGGACCAGCGCAGCGGCGAGCCCCCGGCGCGATTGCAGGAGGTGGACACCAGTGGCCCGCCAAAGGCCCGGCACAGACGCCGGACCTGGGGATGCTCGGACACCCGCACGGCCACCCGGTCGTGATCGCCGCGCACCAGGGACGGCACGCGCTGGGCGGGATCCGGCAACAGCAGGGTATTGGCGCCGGGCCAGTAGTCATCCACCGCCTTCCGCAGCGCTGCCGGCGCGTCCGCCAGCAGGCAATCCAGCTGCTGGGTGTCCGCCGCGACCAGGATCAGCCCCTTGTGCCAGGGCCGGCCCTTGAGGGCCAGGATCCGCTCCACGGCCTCCGGGTTCCAGGGGTCACAGCCCAGGCCCCAGACCGCCTCCGTGGGGTAGGCCCAGACGCCGCCGGCCCTGAGCGAGTCCGCTGCCTGTTCAATATGCCACCAGTCCGGGCTCCGCGCTGTCACCGGCAACCTCCGTCTGCAGAATCGTCAGGCGGAAGTCTATCCGTCGCGACGGCCCACGTCAGCCCGAGCGGCGTCGATAGCCTCCCGGCGTTGATTCCACCAGCCCCTCCATCTCCAGAAGCAGCAGGGCCTGGAGCAGGTCAGTGGCTGCCATGCCCGTGGCGCGGCAGAGACGGTCCGAATCCACCGGCTCATAGGTCACGGCGTCCAGGACACGGCGACTGTCTTCATCCAGGTGGGCGGGCGCGGTTTCGCCTGCTGGTTCTGCACGGGTAGGCAGGGATTCCCAGACACCCAGCTCCCAGACAATGTCCTCCACCGTTTCCACCAGCACCGCGCCTTCCCGGATCAGCCGGTGACAGCCCCGGACGCTCGGCTGATGGATGGAGCCGGGAATGGCGAAGACCTCCCGCCCCTGCTCCATCGCCAGCCGTGCCGTGATGAGCGAACCGCTGCGCAGCCCGGCCTCCACCACCAGAACACCCCGGCAGAGGCCGCTGATCAGGCGGTTGCGCTGGGGGAACAGGTGGGAGCGGGCCGGGGTGCCCGGCGGGAGCTCGGAGACCAGGAGACCGCCGGCCTGCAGCATGTCATGGGCCAGGGTCTCATGGCGGCGCGGGTAGGGGCGGTCCACGCCGTTGGCCAGTATACCCACGGTGGCGCCGCTGCCCTCCAGCGCCCCCTTATGGGCCGCCCCGTCGATGCCCAGGGCGAGACCGCTGACCACACTGAAGCCGCCTTCGGCCAGGGCGTGGGCAAAGCGCCGCGCGTGATTGAGACCGTCGCGACTGGCGTGCCGGCTGCCGACCATGGCCAGGCAGGGCCGGCTGAGGGCGCTGATGTCCCCCCGGCAGTAGAGCACCGGCGGAGGCCCATGGATGTGGCGCAGCACCTCCGGGTACTCCGGATCCCGCCAGTGGATAACGCGGATCCCGAGTGCGTCGCACTGCTGCCGGGCATGATCCAGACGCTGGCGCGTGGTGGGTTCCAGCCCCTGGGCCTGCCAGGCGTTCAGGGTCCTGCGGGTTGAGGGCGGAAGCCCCAGTGCCCGCAGACTGTCCGGCGTCATGGCAAGCAGCTGTGTGGGGTCCTCAAGCTGGTCCAGGACCACCTGCCAGTGTTCCGGGTTCATACCGGGCAGCAGAGCGAGAAGATGATGGGCGTCGCCCGTCTCCGGGCCGGGAAGGGTGGGTCGTTCCATGACCGTCATCGGTGACTTCCTCTGTCAGAAAGGGTGTTTCAGGGGTTCCGGACCTCGTCCATGATCTCCAGCGGTCGCGTCGCCTGCAGAACCAGGCCGTAACTGAGCTTCTCATAGGTGCGGAAGACCATCAGCAGCCCGGCGCGTTCCGACGGCAGCTGCAGCAGTTCATCCGTCACCGGATCCCGTGCCTGGTTGCCCTTCTTGTAGACCGCCAGCACATGGCCGGTTTCCAGGCCCTCGCGCTCACCGCGGTTGATGGTGACCACATTATACTGCCCGATGTTGCTGACGCCATCCTCGACATCGATCATCCGCCCCTGGATATCGGCCTCGGGGGCGCGCGGCTGGAATCGGGTGGTGATTTCACGCTCTTCCGTGGGCAGCAGCCGGTCCTCGGCTTCAATCTCTTCCCGGCTGGCGGTCAGATCCACGCTCAGGAGCTCGTCATTGACCTCAGCCACACGGCCCCGGCCCATGGAACGTGCCTCGAGGCCCAGAAACTCACCGGTTTCCGGATCCTCGTGCCGGGTGCCACGCCGGAATACCGCCAGGGTCTCCCGGGGCTGTGCGTCACCTCTTGCATAGACCCGGTCCCCGGCACCGCTGATCGAGCGCCGGTCCCGGCCCTGCACAATATAGGGCGCTTCCTCCAGGGTCGACTCATCAACGATCCGCGTTTTGGACAGGAAGGTTCGGATCTCCTCCAGGGGAATGGTGGGGATGGGCGTGTCCAGGGGCGTCTCCTTCGCTTCCGGAGACAGCTTGATCTCGCGGTCCGTATCCGTGGCCCGGGTCAGCCGGGGCTCCCCATCCACCCAGGTCAGCTCCAGGACATCGCCCGGAAAGATCAGGTGCGGGTTGTCCACCTCCGGGTTGGCCTGCCAGATTTCCGGCCAGTTCCACGGCTCCTTCAGGAAGCGCGCACTGATGTCCCAGAGCGTGTCCCCCGGTTGCACGGTGTATTGCTCGGGATGGTCGTCCCGCAGCTGCGTCTGGGCGGTAACCCCGGCGGCGCCCAGCCCGAGGGCCACCGTGAGCAGAATCGACAGAATCCTCATGCTCGATTTCCTTGCTGGCTTGTCTCGATCGATCGACGTCATTATTGCATCACTATAGAAGAAATAACGCCATTTGCGATCTCCGCCGGGCGACCGCGTCCACAACACTGCAATGATTTGTAAGCGCTGCGGTTTGTACGGCCATTGCCTGATGCGTGATAATGGCGCCGGTAACCCTTCGGAGCAGCACCATGACTCTCAGTATTCTGGAATTTCCGGACGCGCGCCTGCGGACCGTGGCGGAGCCGGTGACGTCCGTTGATGACAGCATCCGACGCCTGATCGATGACATGATCGAGACCATGTACGCGGCCCCGGGCATCGGGCTGGCCGCCACCCAGGTGAATGTGCACCAGCGGGTGCTGGTGATCGATCTGTCCGAGGACCAGAGCAGTCCCCGGGTATTCATCAACCCCGAACTCGAGATCCCCGAGAGCGAGAAGGAGCCCATGCAGGAGGGCTGCCTTTCCATTCCGGGCGTCTACGAGGATGTCTCACGCCCCCAGTCCGTGCGGGTGCGGGCGCTCGACTACAACGGCGAGCCCTTCGAAGAGGAACACAGCGGCCTCATGGCGGTCTGCCTGCAGCATGAGGTGGACCACCTGAACGGTCGGCTTTTCATCGACTACCTGAGTCAGCTCAAACGCAGCCGTATCCGGCGCAGGGTCGAGAAACAGCAGCGCCAGAAAGCGTCCTGAGGAGTCACTGAACCGTGCGGATTGTTTTCGCGGGCACCCCGGATTTTGCTGCGGCCAGCCTCAGGGCCCTGATTGAGTCGGGGCATGAGATCCTGGCGGTCTATACCCAGCCGGACCGCCCCGCCGGGCGGGGCCGAAAGGCACGCCGTGGCCCGGTGTCCCAACTGGCCCATGAGCACGGGCTCCGGATTGAGCAGCCCGAAAGCCTCCGCAACGCCGAGGCGCAGGCAACACTGGCGGAGCTGGCCCCGGATGTGATGGTGGTCGCCGCCTATGGCCTGATCCTGCCCCAGTCCGTGCTGGACATTCCGGATCACGGCTGCCTGAACGTGCACGCGTCGCTGCTGCCGCGCTGGCGCGGGGCCGCGCCCATCCAGTGGGCCATTGCCGCCGGCGACAGCGAGACCGGCATCAGCATCATGCAGATGGACGCCGGCCTGGATACCGGCGATGTCCTCAGCCGCGACCCTCTCGCCATCACGGACGAGGACACCGGCGGCAGCCTTCACGACCGGCTGGCCGAACTCGGAGGCACCGCCATTGCCGGCGCGCTGCACGAACTGG
>JBNJDI010000018.1:0-32232 GCA_051744725.1 Pseudomonadota bacterium
CACGGCCATGTCCTGCGCCACTTCTTCCATGACACCCGCCTGGGCCAGCATGTTTTCGCCGTGGTAAGACAGGGCGCCACTGGTATCACAGCCGTTGGTACCAGATGACATTCCAAAGGTGCGATTCCCCGTCGAATTAACAAACGTCGCCATGAGATGGTAGCCAGTGCCAGAGTGCCCTTCAAAAAGCATGTTGCCCCAGCCACAACCTGCACCACCAGGTGCACTTGCTTGAGCAATCATTGGAGTACTAAGAAGCAAAGCTAAGAGAGTTTTGTTTTTCATTTCTAAACTCCTTGTAATGACGATCTCACTGATCGTCCGATCAAGAAGGTTAGCGTATTCTTCTGAAATCTGAAAGAAAAGAACTGATAAGGTTACTGAAGCATAGCCCAGAAAATATTATAGATAAGCAATTATGGGGCGGTAATCCGCCCCATTCCAATCAATTCATCATTCGATAGACTTGATGGTCCCTTTATAACCAGAAACCTTAACTTGAGTCGTACCGAAGATCAAATAGTTACTTCTGTCAATCTCATATTTCGGGGCAACAATAATATCAGCGCCACTGCCTTCTACAGCCTGATATGCTGCCGCAGCTTTAGCCTTTTGAACTTCTTGCCCAAAATAGCCATAGCCGGAGCCAGAGGTTACACCACCTCCGTAAGACACACCTTCTGCCAAGGTAGAGTCGTCAGCTCCAATTGGAAAAATCAGGAACCTCGAGAAAGTGGCTTCGCCTGAGATTTTTCCGCCCACCTCTACATCAGCTTCCACATCTGTTTCAAGCGGTGACGTGAGTGGCATTGAATTCGTACTAACCTTGGTTGCCGAGCATCCTCCCAGAGCCAGCGCCCCAGATGCTATCGCAGCAATCGCAATTTTTTTCATCGTTTCTCCTTGGTTCTCTACTCCAAAATCTTTACGCATCTGTGCGGCAATCCACACAGCACGAACATTCAAGCTTAAATGTCTTTAATATTCAAGCTTAAATGTCGTTAATATTCAAGCTTCCTGCTCAGTACATCATCGCGAAAAGCCGCCGCCGGTACTGCCTCACCAGCTGGTTCTCGTTGCCCAGCAGATCAAAAAGCTTGATCAGCGTGTTCTTGGCCGCCCCGTCCTCGAAATCCTTCTCGGTCTGCACCGATTTCAGAAGAAGCTCCATCGCGGCCTCATAATCACCGGCCAGGATCCCATGGGTCGCCAGCTGATTCATCGCGGCTACGTCAGATGGATCTTGCTTGATACGCTCCTGGAGTTCCGCGACCGGCGCTATATCCTGTGCCTGCTCTTCGAACTCGAACCGGGCTTCCAGCTGCTTGGCACCAGGCTTGAGGCGCTCTTCCCCGGGCAGGCTCTGATAGATGGCCCGCGCCTCTTCGATCTGGCCCTGTTCCAGCCGCAGGCGGGCCAGGTCAATCAGCACGTCGTAATCCTGGGGGTTCTGCTGATTCATCCGGATCAGCACGGTCTCCGCTTCCTCAAGCTGCCCCTCGGCCCACAGGCGCTTGGCCTTCTCCTGGTCGCTCTCCGGTGGCGCATCCACGTGCTGGTCCAGCTTCTGGCGGATCTCGCCCTCCGGCAGCGCGCCATTGAACTCATCCAGCAGCTGGCCCTGCTTCACGATCTTGACGTTGGGCAGGCTCTGCACCCCCAGATGCCCTGCCAGCTCCTGCTGCTCCTCGGCGTTGACCTTCGCCAGCACGAAGGCGCCCCGGTACGCTTCGGCCAGTTTCTCCAGAATGGGCGTCAGCTGCTTGCAGGGCTGGCACCACTCGGCCCAGACATCAATCACCACCGTCGTGTTCATGGACGCTTCCAGCACTTTCTGCTGGAAGTTTTCGAGTGTGGCATCAAAAACGAACTCGGAATTGCTCATAGTGCTGGATCCTGTATTGGCGGTGGTCCGTACTGTCGGCCTAGATGGGGATCCGAAAGGGGTTGTTCAACCCGGCCCGCCCCCTTGATTTGCGGAATTCAGACATCATGTCTGCGGGAGCAGTGATGTTTGGTGACTGGAAGGGGGACCATGACGGACAGCGACGCAATCGAATACATCGGCAGGGATGACAACGGCAACGGCCAGGGCGGCAGTGGCAGTGGTCTCGCTCTGCCCTATCAGGTGCTCCCGAAGCGGCTCTACATCATGCCGCTCTCCGGCCGGCCGTTCCTGCCGGCCCAGGTGCAGCCCGTGGTTCTGAACCAGGATCCCTGGGACGAGACGCTCCAGCGGCTGGACAACACCAGCCACATGACGGTGGGGCTGTGCTTTGTGGAGAACGAAGCCAACGAGAGCGGGAATGATGAGAACCTGCCCGCACCCGAGCAGCTGGCCACCATGGGCTGCGCCGTGCGCGTTCATCACGTCCACCGTGAGGACGACAAAGTCCAGTTCATCGCCCAGGGCATCCGCCGCTTCCGCATCGATCACTGGCTGCGCCGGGAGCCCCCGTACCTGGCTGAGGTCAGCTACCCCGAGGAACCGGCCGAGGACCACGAACAGGTCAAGGCCTACACCCTGGCCATCATCAGTTCCATCAAGGAGCTGCTGCGCACCAACCCGCTCTACGGCGAGGAGGTGAAGCACTATCTCTCCCGCTTCGGGCCGGATGACAGCTCGCCACTGGCGGACTTCGGCGCCGCCATCACCAGCGCCCGTGGCTCGGAGCTGCAGGACGTCCTGAATACTGTGCCGCTGCTGAACCGGCTGGAGAAGGTGCTCCTGCTGCTGCGCAAGGAACACGAAGTGGCCCAGATGCAGGCGGAGATCACCGAGGAGGTGAACGAGCGCGTGCAGAAACACCAGCGCGAGTTCTTCCTGCGCGAGCAGCTCAAGATCATCCAGCGCGAGCTGGGCATTGCCAAGGACGACAAGACCGCGGATGTGGACATGTTCCGCGGGCGCATGGCAGAGAAGACCCCGCCCGAGAACGTACAGGAGCGCTTCGAGGACGAGATCGGCAAGTTCCAGGTGCTGGAGCAGGGTTCCCCGGAATACGGCACCACCCGCAACTACCTGGACTGGCTCACCCAGATGCCCTGGGGCCAGCATTCCCAGGACAAGCTGGACCTGAAGGAGGCCCGGCGGGTGCTCAACCGCGACCACGACGGGCTGGACGACATCAAGGACCGTATCCTGGAGTTCCTGGCCGAGGGCACCTTCAAGGGCGAGATTTCCGGCTCCATCCTGCTGCTGGTGGGTCCGCCCGGGGTCGGCAAGACCTCCATCGGCAAGTCCGTGGCCAGCGCCCTGGGCCGTGAGTTCTACCGCTTCTCGCTGGGCGGCATGCGCGACGAGGCCGAGATCAAGGGCCACCGGCGCACCTACATCGGTGCCATGCCGGGCAAGTTCGTGCAGGCACTCAAGGAGGTGGGCACCAACAACCCCGTGATCATGCTCGATGAGATCGACAAGATCGGTAATTCGTTCATGGGCGACCCGGCCTCGGCGCTTCTGGAAAGCCTGGACCCGGAGCAGAACGGCGAATTCCTGGACCATTACCTCGATCTTCGGATCGATCTTTCCAAGGTGCTGTTCATCTGCACCGCCAACCAGCTGGATACCATCCCCCAGGCGCTGCTGGACCGCATGGACACCATCCGGCTCTCCGGCTACATCACCGATGAGAAGGTGGACATCGCCAAGCACCACCTGCTGCCCAAGCTGCTGAAGCGGGCCGGCCTGAAGAAGAAGCAGCTGGACATCACCGACGGCGCGATACGCCAGGTGGTCGAGGGCTACGCGCGCGAGGCCGGGGTACGCAACCTGGAGAAACAGCTGCACAAGATCGTGCGCAAGGGCATTGTCCGCATGGTTGAAAGCGAGGAGGCGGAGCAGAGCCCGATCCGTGTGGGTGTGAAGGACCTGCCGGATTACCTGGGCCAGCCCCTGTTCCGCAAGGAGAAGGCCCTGCGCGGTGTGGGTGTGGTGACCGGCCTGGCCTGGACCGCCATGGGCGGTGCCACACTGGGGGTTGAGGCGTCACGCATCCACAGCCAGAACCGCGGGTTCAAGCTCACGGGCCACCTGGGCGATGTGATGAAGGAGTCCGCGTCCATTGCGCACAGCTTCGTCTCGTCCCACCTGAAACAGTACAAGGGCGATCCGGAATTCTTCGACCAGTCGTACATCCACCTGCACGTACCGGAAGGGGCCACGCCCAAGGACGGCCCCAGTGCCGGCGTGACCATGGCAACGGCGCTGCTGTCACTGGCGCGCAACGAGGCGCCCCACAGAACCCTGGCCATGACCGGGGAACTGACACTGACCGGCCAGGTGCTGGCCGTGGGCGGCATCCGCGAGAAAGTGATCGCCGCGCGGCGCCAGAAGATCAACACCCTGATCCTGCCCGAGGCCAACCGGGGGGATTACGAGGAACTGCCGGATTACCTGAAGGAAGGCATGGAGGTGCACTTCGCGAAGGAGTACACCGATGTTTACCGGGTGTGCTTTGAGGATACACCACGCAGGAGGGCGCACTGATATCAGACCGGATCGCGGGGATCGCGAGCAGGGCTCGCTCCTACAGAAGGGGCGCCTCTGGCGTAGGAGCGAGCCCCGCTCGCGATATCCTCCCCGCGTGTAAGGACAAACCGCTATAGCGCCCTGAGCTGTGGGAACTATACTGGGAAGTATCGGTTGCGGCGCATCCGATCCTCAGAATTCCTGTCATCTGAGTAGAGCCCATTGGCCACCCACGCGGTGGCCTTTTTTATGCGCGGTTGATGCCAACACAAAAAAGGGGCGGCCGCAGCCACCCCTCTTTCTCCACGTGCCTGTCGGCACATGCGCCGGCGATCAGTCCTCGCCGGGCAGGCGGAAGTCCACCGGCTCTTCATCGCCGGCCACTTCCTTCATGCTGAGTTTGACGCGACCACGCTGGTCCACATCCAGCACCTTGACCAGCACTTCCTGGCCCTCGGTGAGCTCTTCACGCACGGTCTCGATGCGCCGGTCGGCGATCTGGCTGATGTGCACCAGGCCGTCCTTACCCGGCAGCAGGTTAACGAAGGCACCGAAGTCCACGATGCGCTCAACCCGGCCGCGATAGACCCGACCGACTTCCACATCCGCGGTCAGCTCCATGATGCGGAAGCTGGCCTTCTCGACCTGCTCGGAGTTCTCCGCGTAGATCTTGACCGTACCATCGTCCTCGATGTCGATGGACGCACCGGTCTCCTCGCAGAGCGAGCGGATGGTGGCGCCACCCTTGCCGATCACGTCGCGGATCTTTTCGGAGTCGATGTGCATGGTGTGCATCTTCGGCGCGTTGTTCGCAACGTCCGAACGCGGCTCGGAAATCACCTTCGCCATCTCACCCAGGATGTGCTGGCGTGCCTCGTAGGCGCGCTGCAGGGCGATCTCCATGATCTCCTCGGTGATGCCGGCGATCTTGATGTCCATCTGCAGGGCGGTGACCGCTTCCGGTGTACCCGCCACCTTGAAGTCCATGTCGCCGAGATGATCCTCGTCACCCAGGATGTCGGTCAGAACGGCGAAATCCTCGCCCTCCTTCACCAGGCCCATGGCGATGCCGCCCACCGGCGACTTCACCGGCACGCCGGCGTCCATCAGTGCCAGACTGCTGCCGCAGACCGAGGCCATGGAGCTGGAACCGTTGGATTCGGTGATCTCGGAGACACAGCGGATGGTGTAGGGGAAATCATCGTGCTGGGGCATGATCGCCTGGACACCCCGACGCGCCAGCCGGCCATGGCCGATCTCACGGCGCCCCGGAGGGCCCATGCGCCCGGTCTCGCCGACGGAATAGGACGGGAAGTTGTAGTGGAACAGGAACGGATCCCGGCTCTCGCCCTTGAGGGAATCAATGATCTTGGCATCCCGGGCGGTACCAAGGGTCGTGGTCACGATCGCCTGGGTCTCACCACGGGTGAACAGCGCCGAACCGTGAGCGTTGGGCAGCAGGCCCACCTCCACGCTGATCGGGCGCACCGTGTTGTTGTCACGCCCGTCGATGCGCGGCTCGTTGCGCAGGATGCGCCCGCGCACGATTTCCTTCTCGACCTTGCCGAAGTATTCCTTGACGTCATTCTCGGTGGGTTCGCCACCCTCTTCGGCCGATGCCAGCGCTTCCACCACACGGTTCTTCAGCTCGCCCAGCTGCTCCTGGCGCTCGAGCTTGTCCTTGACCTGGTAGGCGGCCTGGATCTGGCTGCCGAACTGCTCTGTGATGCGGTTCTTGAGCTCGGTCTTCTCGGGCTCGGCCTCCCAGTTCCAGGACGTCGGTTTCACGTCCTCGACGAACTCATTGATCCCCTGGATGGCGGTCTGCATCTCGTTATGGGCGAAGAGTACCGCGCCGAGCATCTGGTCCTCGGTCAGGCAGTCCGCCTCGGATTCCACCATCAGGACGGCATCCTTGGTGCCGGCCACGACCATGTTGAGGCGGCTCTCTTCGAGCTTCTCGTAGGTCGGGTTGAGGAAGTAGCCATCCTCATCGGTGAAGCCAACACGGGCGCCACCAATGGGGCCCTCAAAGGGCAGACCGGAGATGGACAGTGCCGCGGAAGCCCCGATCATGGCCGGAATGTCCGGATCCACATTCTTGTTCGAGGACATGACGGTGCAGATCACCTGGGTCTCATGCTTGAACCCATCCTTGAACAGCGGCCGGATGGGCCGGTCGATCAGGCGCGAGGTGAGGGTTTCCTTTTCCGACAGAGGCCCTTCCCGCTTGAGGAAGCCACCCGGAATCTTGCCCACGGCGTAGGTCTTTTCCACGTAGTGGACCGCCAGCGGGAAGAACGGCATCGGGCTCGGTTCCTTGTCCGCCATGACGGTAACAAGAACGGAGGTGTCGTCCATGGTAACCAGGACGGCGCTTGTGGCCTGCCGCGCGATGCGGCCGGTCTCGAGGGTAACGGTGGACCCTGCGAATTCGAAGGTTTTCTTGACTGGATTCACAGTTGCTCCTTTCCAGACGTGCGTTGTTCAGAACCAAAACGGCCAGACCCGAGGGTCTGGCCGAGGATGTTTTGACCGTTAGCGCCTGAGCTCAAGGCTGCGGATCATCTCGACGTAGCGATCCGCGTTCTTGCGCTTGAGGTAGTCCAGTAGCTTGCGGCGCTGGTTGACCATCCGGATCAGCCCGCGGCGCGAGTGGTGATCCTGCTTGTTGTCCTTGAAGTGATCCTGCAGCTTCACGATGTTGTGCGTCAGAAGCGCGATCTGTACTTCGGGGGAGCCGGTGTCGCCCTCGGCGCGCTGGTAATCGTTGACGATCTTCTGCTTTTCTTCGTTGGTCAGTGCCATGCTCTGATTTCTCCTGAATATGCCTTGAATGGGAACGGAGCGGACCGCGCATATCTACAGCCCGACCGTATTGCTTACTGGGCCCCGGTACGCATCAGCCGCCGGGGCCTTATGGCCTCCCCCGCGCCTTCTGCGAGGCCGAGGAAGCGTCCATCGGGATCGTACAGTCGACAGAGGCCATCAACCGCCGATTCAGAGGGCGATATGGTAACAGCCTGGCCGTTGGAAATCGATACGGCCTGAGGGCCATCCAGAACCGTCGCCGGCAGGTCCGCAAGCAGCACATCCGGTGACTGCAGCCGCTCACGGGCCGCCTCGCGCCCCATGGCCTCCAGGTCGTCCAGCGTCAGGGCCTGGGCCAGCTCAAAGGGCCCGGCCTGCTCCCGGCGCAGCTCGGCCACATGGGCGCCACAGCCCAGGGCCTCGCCGATGTCATCCACCAGCGTCCGGATGTAGGTCCCCTTGCTGCAGCGCACACGCAGCTCCAGCTCATCGCCTTCAAGCCGCAGCACCGTCAGCTCATCAATGCGTACCGGGCGTGCTTCGCGGGGGACAGTCCGCCCTTCACGGGCGTACTCGTAGAGTGGCCGGCCCTGGTACTTGAGGGCGGAGTACATGGAGGGCACCTGCTCGATCGCCCCCCGGAAAGGCGCCAGAACGGACTCCACGGTTTCTGCATCCAGGGCTGACGGCAGCGCCCTCTCCTGGACAGTCTCGCCATCCGCATCACTGGTGGTTGTGCGCTGCCCGAGCCGGGCCACGGTACGGTAGGTCTTGTCCGCTTCCAGCAGGCGCTGGGCGAACTTGGTCGCCTCCCCGAAGCAGAGCGGCAGGACGCCCGTTGCAAGCGGGTCCAGGGCACCGGTGTGCCCGGCCCGGGCGGCATTGAGAAGGCGCCGGACCTGCTGGAGCGCGGCGTTGGAGGTCATCCCCGCCGGCTTGTCGAGCACCAGTACGCCGTTGATGTCATCCCCGCGACGCCTGCGGCTCAAACTCCGCCCCCGTCCTCCGGGTCATCCCCGCCGTGCCGGCTTTCGTCACTGGCCACCGCCTTGCGGATCAGTGACTCCATATGGCGGCTCTGGCCGGCCAGCCGATCGAAACGGAAACGCAGCTGGGGCACCACGCGCAGACGCATGGATTTACCCAGATGGCCACGCAGGAAGCCGGAGGCGCGCTGAAGCACCTCCAGGCTGGTCTGGACCTCGTCGCTGTCCTCGTCCAGTTCCTCGGTGCTCAGCAGCGTGATGTAGATGTCCGCGTAACCGAAGTCCCGGGTCACCCGCACTTCACTGATGTTGATCATACCCAGGCGGGGGTCCTTGACCTCCCGCTGGATCAGCTGCGCCAGCTCCCGCTGGATCTGGTCGGCAACCCGATCGGCACGACTGAATTCACGCGGCATGAGTACTCCCGATCAGTTGAGCTTGCGCTCAACCTGGATCCGTTCGAAGACCTCGATCTGGTCACCGACCTTCACGTCGTAGCCCTTCACGCCGATACCGCACTCCATGCCATTGCGCACTTCGTTGACGTCGTCCTTGAAGCGGCGCAGGGACTGGAGCTCACCCTCGAAGATCACCACGTTGTCACGCAGCACACGGATGGGCTTGTTCCGGTAGACGTGGCCCTCGGTGACCATGCAGCCGGCCACCTGGCCGAAGCGCGGGGAACGGAAGGTGTCGCGTACTTCCGCGATACCCAGGATCTCCTCGCGGAACTCGGGCTTGAGCATGCCGGTCAGCGCCGCCTTGACGTCATCAATCAGGTTGTAGATGACGCTGTAGTAGCGCATGTCCACGTCTTCCTGCTCCGCCTGCTTCTTGGCGGCCGGGGTGGCGCGGACGTTAAAGCCGAAGACCACAGAGCTGCTGGTGATGGCCAGGTTGATGTCGGACTCGGTGATACCGCCCACACCACTGGAAACCACCTGGACCTCCACTTCCTCGTTGCCCAGATCCTGCAGGGCCCCGGTAAGAGCCTCCAGGGACCCCTGCACGTCGGCCTTGACGATGACATTGAGGCTCTTGACCTCTTCCTTGCCCATATTCTCGAACAGGTTCTCGAGCTTGGCGGCCTGCTGGCGGTGGAGGCGCTGCTCGCGCTCCTTCTCCTGGCGGAACTCGGCCAGTTCCTTGGCCTTCTTCTCGTCCGCCACGCGCACGAATTCGTCACCGGCGTTGGGCGTGCCGTTGAGACCCAGCACCTCCACCGGAATGGAGGGGCCCGCGGTCTCAATCTGCTTGCCGGTCTCATCCACCATGGCGCGGATGCGGCCATAGTACATGCCGGCAACAATGACATCGCCCTTGTGCATGGTGCCGTTCTGGACCAGCAGGGTTGCCACGGAGCCGCGGCCCTTCTCCATGCTCGACTCAACCACGGTGCCCTTGGCCGGACCATTGGGCACGGCCGTGAGCTCCTGCAGTTCAGCCTGCAGCAGGATCGCCTCCAGCAGGTTGTCGATGCCGTCACCGGTCTCGGCGGACACGTGCACGAACTGGGTCTCGCCGCCCCATTCCTCGGGGACCACTTCCATGCCCACCAGCTCGTTCTTGACCCGGTCCGGGTCCGCCTGGGGCTTGTCCATCTTGTTCACGGCAATCACCAGCGGTACGCCGGCGGCCCGGGCGTGCTGGACCGCTTCCTTGGTCTGGGGCATGACCCCGTCGTCAGCCGCCACGACCAGGATGACGATATCCGTCGACTGGGCCCCACGGGCACGCATCTCGGAGAACGCCGCGTGGCCGGGCGTATCCAGGAAGGTGATCATGCCGTGGCCGGTCTCCACGTGGTAGGCACCGATGTGCTGGGTGATGCCGCCGGATTCGCCACTGGCCACCTTGGTCTTGCGGATGTAGTCGAGCAGCGAGGTCTTGCCGTGGTCAACGTGCCCCATGACACTGATGACCGGCGCACGCGCCTCGGCTTCACCCTGGTATTCGATATCGCTGAGGACTTCCTCTTCGATCTCGTCCTCGCGGACCGACTTGGCCTTGTGGCCCATTTCCTCGACCACGAGAATCGCGGTTTCCTGGTCCAGGGCCTGGTTGATGGTGGCCATGACGCCCATTCCCATCAGGGTCTTGATGACCTCGCCTGCCTTGACGGCCATGCGCTGGGCGAGCTCAGCGACCGTGATGGTTTCCGGAATTTCCACTTCATGCACCTTGGGCTTGGTCGGCTTTTCAAAAACATGGCGCTTTTCACGCTGCTGCTTCTTGCGGCGGGAGGAGCGCAGCGGCTTGCGCGGCTCTTCCGTTGCGGCGGCAGCTTCTTCGGGCTCGGCTTCCGCCTCAGGTGCGTCCAGCTCAGCCAGCTCTTCCTCAACACGCGGCTTCTTGGGCCCTTTCTGAGCCGCCTTGCCGCCCTTGTTCTTGTGCTTGCCCTCGTCGTCGTCGCGTTCCGGCTTGCCTTTCTTCTTCCTGGCATGCTTACGCGTGTCTTCCTTCACCGGCTCGGGCGCGGGCGCCGGTTCCTCGGCAGCCGCCTCTTCCGCCGCCGGTTCACTCTCGGCGGCTTCCGGAGCTTCCGCTTCCGGCTCGGCAGCCTGGGGGGCTTCCGCCGCTTCAGCGGTCTGCTCCGCGGCGGTCTCTTCAGCCTGCGGGGCCTCCTGGGCCTGCGCTTCAGCCGCGGCTTCTTCCGCCTGCTGTTCAGCCTCGCTTTCCGGCTGCCCCTGGGTTTCCGAGCGCTTCACGTAGGTGCGTTTCTTGCGCACTTCCACGTTAACGGTCTTGCCACTGCCGCCGCGGCTGCCACCGCCGGTCCGGAGCTGGGTCGTGGTACGGCGCTTGAGCGTTACCTTGCTGGGCCCACTGTCGCCGCCAGTACCCTGGCGCAGGTAGGCAAGCAGGGTCTGCTTTTCCTCGTCCGTAACCACATCGTCTTCCGCCCGCTTGCTCAGGCCGGCTTCCTCGAACTGACGGAGCAAGCGATCAACGGGAGCGCCTACGTCTTCGGCCAATTGCTTGACTGTTACTTCGGCCATACTGGTCCTCCTCTCCCGATTATTCCTGGCCCTCGAACCAGGGTGCGCGCGCGGTCATGATGAGCTGACCCGCGCGATCCTCATCCATACCCTCGATGTCGAGTAGCTCATCCACGGACTGCTCCGCCAGGTCTTCCATACTGCAGATGCCCTTGCCGGCAAGCGTCCGGGCCAGTTCGGGATCCATACCATCCATCCCGAGCAGGTCTTCCTGGGGTTCGCCGCCTTCCTGGCTCTCGGTTCCCGACGCGAGCGCCTCGTTCAGCATGCCGTCACGGGCGCGTTCGCGCAGCGCCTCGACCAGATCCTCATCGAAGCCTTCAATGGCCAGCATCTCGTCACGCGGCACGTAGGCGATCTCCTCAAGCGTGGTGAAGCCTTCCTCCACCAGCACCTGGGCGAGTTCCTCGTCCGCATCCAGGAAGCGCTGGAAGTGTTCGACCAGCTTCTGCGCCTCCTGTTCCTGTTTCTCTTCCGCCTCGCTCTCGGTCATGACATTGAGCTCCCAGCCGGTGAGCTCGCTGGCGAGGCGTACGTTCTGGCCGCCGCGACCGATGGCCTGGGCCAGATTGTCCTCGGCGACGGCCACTTCCATGGAGTGGGTGTCCTCATCGATCACGATGGAGACCACCTCGGCCGGTGCCATGGCGTTGATGACCAGCTGTGCCGGATTGTCATCAAAGGTCACGATATCGACACGCTCGCCGCCAAGCTCGTTGGAGACCGCCTGGACACGGGCGCCGCGCATGCCCACGCAGGCGCCGACGGGATCGATGCGCCCGTCATTGGTCTTGACGGCGATCTTGGCGCGGGAGCCCGGATCACGTGCGGCACCCTTGATGTTGATCAGCTCCTCGGCGATCTCGGGCACCTCGATACGGAACAGCTCAATCAGCATCTGCGGGCTTGTCCGGCTCAGGATCAACTGCGGGCCACGATGATCGGTGCGGATCTCCTTGAGCAGCGCACGCACCCGGTCGCCCATGCGGAAGGTCTCGCGCGGGATCAGCTGGTCACGCGGCAGCAGGGCTTCGGCGTTACTGCCAAGGTCCACGATGACGTTGTCCCGTGTCACTTTCTTGACCGAACCGGAGATCAGCTCACCCACCCGGTCGCGGTAGCTGTCGACGACACGGGCACGTTCCGCTTCACGCACCTTCTGGAAGATGATCTGCTTGGCGGCCTGGGCGCCGATGCGCCCGAAGGAGACGGATTCGACCTGCTCCTCGTAGACATCACCAGGCTGCAGGGACATATCGATCTCGTTGGCTTCCTGGAGCGTCAGCTCCGTCCCCAGGGCCGGAACCGCGTCGTTGTCCACGATGGTCCAGCGGCGATAGGTCTCGTACTCACCGGTCTTGCGGTCAACACTGACGCGCAGATCCGCTTCCTCGTCCTCATACCGCTTCTTGGCCGCTGTTGCCAGCGCCATCTCGATCGCTTCGAAGATGACGTCCTTGTCGACGTCCTTCTCGTTCGAGACGGCCTCGACCACCATCAGGATTTCTTTATTCATTGAACAGCCCTGCCTTTCCTGTAAGCCTGATACTGCAAATCACTCGAATACCGGAACAATGCGCGCGCTCTCGATGGACTCGAACGGGAGCTGGAGCTCGTATTCGCCCACCACCAGACAGACATCCTCACCCTCGACCGCGCGCAGGATGCCCTCGTACTTGCGCCGCCCCTCAAAGGGCGCGCTCAGGCGCACGCTCAACCTGGAACCGATGAAGTCATGGTACTGATCCAGCCTGAACAGCGGCCGGTCCATGCCCGGAGAGGACACCTCGAGGGTATATTGGGTTCCGATCGGATCCTCGACATCCAGAACGCCACTGACCTGGCGACTGACCTGCTCGCAGTCATCCACGGTGACGCCATCGGCGTGATCGATGTAGACCCTTACCGTGGTGTGCTTGCCCTGGGCCAGGTATTCAATTCCCCAGAACACGAAACCCAGCCCCTCGATCACCGGGGCCAGCATTTCCTCAAGCTTGCGAACCTTCGCGGACAATGCGCCTCCGCTGTCATGCAACCACCGGACCCGCCCGTTTGGCGGAGTCCAGAAACAAAAAAAGGGCTCTAACCAGCCCCTTTTCAAAACGTGGCCTCCGGTCTGCGGAGCCACCGAACGAAAAGCCAGCCGCCTCTCCGGCGGCCTGGCATCCCTGAAGGATGCCGCGGGCTGATGATACCACCCGCGCAGGGGCGGAAGTATAAGCACCACCCCCTAACTGGTCAAGGACTGACCAAAAAAACGGCTTGGTCGAGGAAAGCAGCGCCACCCCTTCCAAGCCGTTCCCTGTATGGTGCCGAAGGCCGGACTTGAACCGGCACGGCTTGCGCCACTAACCCCTCAAGCTAGCGTGTCTACCAATTCCACCACTTCGGCATGTGATTTCCGGAGCGTATACTAACGGACAGCCCCGGCATTTCCAATACCCGCAAAGGGTTTATTCGATGGAGGGGACCTCGTCGTCCTCGCTCTCACCGCTTTCCTGATCCCCGCTGCCTGATTCGGCCTCGTCGGCGCCGCTGTCAGAGGCCATATCCGGTGCCTGGTCGCCGCTTTCCTGGCCATCCTGCTGCCCGGAAGTGGAGGAGGATTCTTCAACCGTCGGAACGCCCTCCTGGACGCCAACCTCCGCCCGCTGCTTGGCGTACATCGCCAGCGCGAAGCTCGTCACGAAGAACAGAGCCGCCAGCACCGCCGTGAGCTTGACCATGAAACCCACGCCCCCGGAGCTGCCGAACACCGTCTGCGAGGAACCGCCCCCGAAAGCCGCACCGGCGTCAGCACCCTTGCCCTGCTGCACCAGCACGAGCACCACCAGGGCCACGGCAACAGCCACGTGTACCAGCAGAATGCCTGTTTCAACCCAATCCATAATTCCGTCTCTCAACCGGCCCGGCAGATGGCGGCAAAATCGGTCGCATTCAGGGATGCGCCCCCGATAAGACCGCCATCGATGTCGGGCTGTGCAAACAGTTCGCCAGCCGTATCGGGCTTGACGCTGCCACCATAGATGATCGGCGCTTCGGCCGCCGCGGGGGCCAGCTCTTCCAGCACCCCGCGGATGTGCGCATGTACCGCCTGCGCCTGCTCAGCGGTCGCGCTTTTCCCCGTCCCGATGGCCCAGACCGGCTCATAGGCAACACAGACATGGCGCCAGTCCGATTCCGGAACGTCCGCCAGGGCCGCACGGATCTGGCGCGCGACCACGGCTTCGGTGTCTCCGGCTTCACGCTCGCTTTCCGTCTCGCCCACACAGACGATAGGGTCAAGACCCGCACTCAGCGCCTGGAGCACCTTGGCATTGATGCGGTCGTCAGACTCGGACCAGTACTGACGGCGCTCCGAGTGCCCTATGATCGCAAAGCTGCCATGCTGGTCCGCCGCCATCGAGGCCGCAATCTCGCCAGTGTAGGCACCCGCCTCCCACGCAGAGACATCCTGGACGCCCACCATGATCCTGCGACCGCTGTTGTCGTTCAACGACTCGCGCAGCGCTGGAAGCAGGATGGCCGGAGGCATGACCGCCACTTCAACAGCCGGGTCCAGACCTTCCAGGGCAGGCACCAGCTCCGCCGCGTATTCCGCGGCAAAAGCGCCTGTCCCGTTGAGTTTCCAGTTTGCTGCTATCAGCCGACGTCGCATACAAGAAGCCGTTTTTCAGGGACGCGGCACTATACCCAAGATGCCACTGCGGCGCAAGGAAGCTCAGGGCGCCTCACGCTGCACCACATCCGCCAGCTGGCGGGCCACGCGCCCGATATGGTCCGCGTCCTCGCCTTCGGCCATGACCCTTATTACCGGCTCAGTGCCAGAGGCTCGGAGCAGGATCCGGCCGCGCTCGCCCAGCTCGGACTCGGCGGCGCGCACCGCCGACTGGATGCCTTCACTGTCGTCCGGATTGAAACGCTGGCCGACGCGCACATTGACCGTCTCCTGGGGCAGGCGGGTGACATCCGAGAGCAGCTCGGCCAGCCCGCATTCACGCTGATGCATGGCCACCAGCACCTGCAGGGCCGAGACGATGCCGTCGCCGGTGGTGGTGCGGTCGCGGCAGACGATATGCCCGGAGCCCTCACCGCCGATCTGCCACCGGCGGCTCACCAGCTCTTCCATCACGTAGCGGTCGCCCACCCTTGCCCGAGCGAAGGGGATGCCGCGCCGGCTCAGGGCCAGCTCAACGCCCAGGTTCGTCATCAGGGTTCCCACGACACCACCATCAAGACCGCCGGCATCATGGCGCTCACGGGCGATGATGTAGAGCAGCTCGTCGCCGTCCACCTCGCGGCCGGAATGATCGACCATGATCACCCGGTCGCCGTCACCATCAAAGGCGATGCCCAGATCCGCGCCGATCTCAAGCACACGCTGGCGCATGGCCTGGGGGGATGTGGAGCCGCAGCCGTCGTTGATGTTGAGGCCATCCGGATCCGCTCCCATGGCCGTCACCCGGGCGCCCAGCTCGCGGAACACCGCGGGTGCCACGTGATAGGTCGCGCCATGGGCGCAGTCGACCACCAGATGCAGCCCTTCAAGACTGAACTGCCCCGGAACAGTGCTCTTGCAGAATTCGATATAGCGACCCGGGGCATCATCAATGCGGACCGCCTTGCCCAGATCCGCGGCGGGAACCACCGCAAGCTCCGAATCGATCCACTGCTCAATTCGCGCCTCCAGTGCGTCATCAAGCTTGCTGCCATCCGCCGAGAAGAACTTGATGCCATTGTCATGGTGAGGGTTATGGGAGGCACTGATGACAATGCCCGCCGCGGCCCGGAAGGTACGCGTGAGATAGGCGATGGCGGGCGTGGGCATGGGGCCCAGCAGGCGCACGTCCATACCGGCGGCGGACAGACCGGCTTCGAGCGCTGATTCGAACATGTAACCGGACAGGCGGGTGTCCTTGCCGATCAGCATGGTGTTGGCCTGCCCCTCCCGACGGAAGGCACGACCGGCCGCCCAGCCCAGCTTGAGGATGAAATCCGGGGAAATCGGATGGGTTCCCACTTCCCCGCGAATGCCGTCCGTTCCGAAATACCTGCGCTCACCCATTGCTCTGCTCCCTTCCCGTTCCATTCCGGAGACCGCCCTGGTCACGTGCCGCACGCACCATGCGCGCGGCGTCCACTGTTTCCTTCACATCGTGCACACGCACGACCGCAACCCCCTTCATCATTGCCATGGTCGCCGCCGCCACGCTGCCCGGCATGCGCTCCTCAACCGGACGACCGGTGACGCCGCCGATCATGCTCTTGCGCGACATCCCCACCAACACCGGCCACCCGCGGGCAACAACAGCCTCAAGGTTTTCCAGCAGGATCAGATTGTGCTCCAGGGTCTTGCCGAAACCGAAGCCCGGGTCGTAGAGCAGCCGGTCGCCGGCAATGCCCGCCTGCTGGAGCTCGGCGGCGCGCCGGTCCAGATACCCCAGCACCTCCTGCAGAACGTTACTGTATTCGGGCCGCTCCTGCATGGTTTCAGGCTCACCCTGGCGGTGCATGATGCAGACCGGGAGCCCCGTGTCACGCGCCGCCGCCACGGCCCCCTCCCGTTCCAGCGAGCGTACATCGTTGATCATGCTGACGCCCAGCCGAGCCCCTTCACGCATCACCTCAGGGGCGCTGGTATCCAGGGAGATGGGCACATCCAGCTCGCGGCGGATGGCCTCAATGACCGGACAGACCCGGTCCAGCTCCTCCTGAAGGGGAACCGGTCTGGCACCAGGACGGGTCGATTCGCCCCCAACGTCCACCCAGTCCACCCCGGCTTCGACCATGGCCCTGGCCTGCGCAACAGCGTGTTCCGGAACGATGAAGCGGCCACCGTCCGAAAACGAATCCGGAGTGGCGTTGATCACCCCCATGACGGCGGGTGACGGTGTCTTCTCAGACAGGATGGTCATGACTGCTCCCCACAACGAAAAACGCTCCCGGGACTGACCCGGGAGCGCTCAGACCACAGAGGGTCGGGCTTTCAGTGTTCACCGGCAGGATGACCCGCTCCTTCACCGTCCGACGCCTCGGACCCGGAGCCGGCATTGATGTCGGCCACAACGGTGTCACCGCCGTGATCGTCATCATCGTCCCAGCTGCTCGGCGGCCGTGGCACCTTGCCCGCCATGATGTCGTCGATCTGGCCGGCATCGATGGTTTCATACTTCATCAGTGCGTCCGCCATGAGATGCAGCTTCTCCATGTTGTCCACAAGGATCTGCTTGGCGGTGTCATAGCACTCATCGATGATACGGCGCGTCTCTTCGTCGATGGCCTGGGCCGTGGGCCCGGAGACCCCCTTGCCGCCGGAGCCGGAATCGTACCCGGCAAAGGGCTCATCGCGGTCCTCGTCGTACATCAGCGGCCCCAGCTTATCGGACAGGCCCCACTTGGTGACCATGTTCCGGGACAGCTCGGTGGCCCGCTTGATGTCGTTCTGGGCGCCAGTGGTGACACCGTCCTTGCCCAGCGTCAGTTCCTCGGCAATACGACCACCGAAGAGACTGCAGATCTGGCTGATGATGTAGCGCCGGCTGTGGCTGTACTTATCCTCTTCCGGCAGGAACATGGTCACACCCAGGGCCCGGCCGCGCGGAATGATACTGACCTTGTAGACCGGGTCATGCTCGGGCATCAGACGCCCGACAATGGCGTGGCCGGACTCGTGGTTGGCCGTGTTGAGTTTCTCCTTCTCGGACATGACCATGGACTTGCGCTCGGAGCCCATCATGATCTTGTCCTTGGCCAGCTCCAGCTCGTCCATGGAGACCAGGCGCCTGTTGCGGCGTGCGGCAAACAGGGCTGCCTCGTTCACGAGGTTCTCGAGATCCGCACCGGAGAAACCGGGCGTACCACGCGCAATGTTTTTGGGCTCAACCCCATCCGCCAGCGGCACCTTGGAGAGATGGACCTTGAGCACCTGCTCCCGACCCCGGATGTCCGGCAGCGGGACCACGACCTGGCGGTCAAAGCGCCCCGGGCGCAGCAGCGCCGGGTCCAGAACGTCCGGGCGGTTGGTGGCCGCGATCACGATCACGCCCTCGTTGCCCTCGAAGCCGTCCATCTCGACCAGCATCTGGTTCAGGGTCTGCTCGCGCTCGTCATGGCCACCGCCCATGCCGGCGCCACGATGGCGACCGACCGCATCGAGCTCATCGATGAAGATGATGCACGGGCTCTGCTTCTTGGCCTGCTCAAACATGTCACGGACCCGCGAAGCACCCACGCCCACGAACATCTCAACGAAGTCCGAGCCTGAGATGGAGAAGAACGGCACCCCCGCCTCACCGGCAATGGCCTTGGCCAGCAGCGTCTTACCGGTACCGGGCGGGCCGACCATGAGCACGCCCTTGGGAATGTGCCCGCCCAGGCGCTGGAACTTGCTGGGATCCTTGAGGAAGTCCACCAGTTCCTTAACGTCTTCCTTGGCCTCATCCACCCCGGCCACATCGCTGAAGCTGGTCTTGATCTGCTCCTCGCTCATCAGGCGGGCCTTGCTCTTGCCGAAGGACATGGGCCCCTTGCCGCCACCGGCACCGCCCTGCATCTGGCGCATGAAGAAGATGAAGATCGCGATGATGATCAGGATCGGGAAGGACGCCACCAGCAGCTGCGTCCAGATGCTCTGGCCGGAGGACTCCTTGCCCGTCACCTCCACCTCGTTGTTGTAGAGGTCGTCCATCAGGTTGGGGTCTTCAACAGACGGCCGGATGGTGGTGAAATTGTCCCCGTTCTGCCGCGCCCCGGTAATGGTCTGGCCTTCAATGGTCACTTCCTCGACCTGACCACTGCGTACCATTTCGATGAACTGGGAATAGTTGAGCTGTTTCTGCTGCGGTTCCGGGCTGAAGTTCTGGAATACCATCAGCAGCACGGCTGCGATGACCAGCCACAGAACCAGATTTTTCGCCATGTCGTTCAAGATTACTCACCCATACTGTCTGCCCGTTCCGAACTCGAACGGTCCTGATCCAAACCTTACACCAATGCGCCGGTCACCGGCCATAGCCGGCGCGCACCCCTAAAAGGCCCTTAACGGCCCCGGAACCCCGTACACACCTGATACTGCTCACGCGACCGCCCCCTGGAGGCATCCGGCTTGCGGCTGGCCACCCGCTGGAAGTCCCGCTTCATGGTACGAAGCAGGTCATCAAATCCCTCCCCCTGGAACACCTTGGTGACAAAGGCACCTCCCGGGCGCAGCACCTCGTGCGCCATTTCCAGTCCCAGCTCGACCAGATGCATGGCACTGGGAATATCAATGGCCGCCACCCCACTCATATTGGGCGCCATATCGGAAATGACAAGGTCCACCGGGCGACCATCGAGCTTCCCCAGCAGCTCATCCAGAACCGCCTGCTCAGTGAAGTCGCCCTGGACAAAGGTGACATCCGGAATCGGATCCATCGGCAGGATATCGCTGGCAAGCACGGTACCACTCTCGCCGACCCTATCGGCAGCCACCTGGGACCACCCGCCGGGCGCCGCCCCCAGATCAACCACGGTCTGGCCGCGCCGGAACAGCCCGTCCTTGCGGTCGATCTCGATCAGCTTGTAACTGGCACGGGAACGGTACCCCTCCTCCCGTGAGCGGTTTACATAGGGGTCCTGGTGGTGCTCGCGCAGCCAGCGGTCACTGCTTTTGGAACGTCCCAATCCTGCCTCCGAAACGGTGCATCCGGGCTGTGCCGGCTGCTATCATGCCTTCTACCCAATTCATACGATCAAGAGACCGAAAGATGCCACTATCCGCCGAACAGCGCCGCCAGTACCGGGCTCTTGCCCATGACCTCAAACCGGTCGTACAGGTCGGCGACAACGGCATTTCCGAAGGGCTGCAGCAGGAACTGGAGCGGGCCCTGGATGACCACGAACTGATCAAGGTCAAGATCGCCTCCACGGACCGCGAGGAACGGCGTGAACTGATCGACGAGGCCTGCGAGAGCACAGGCGCGGAACTGGTGCAGGTGATCGGCAAGGTGGCCGTACTGCTGCGCCGCGCGGCCGAACCCAACCCGAAGCTCTCCAACCTGCGCCAGCGCTAGATGTGCATCACCTCGTCGATTTCGTATTCCACGGTGCCTGAGGGCACCTGGACCGAAACCTCCTCGCCTTCCTCCTTGCCGATCAGTGCCCTGGCGATGGGTGAGGAGATCGAGATCCGGCCTTCCTTGATGTCCGCCTCCTCGTCACCCACGATCTGGTAGGTCACCTCCTCCTCGGTGTCCATGTTGATCAGGCGCACCGTGGTACCAAAGATCACCTTACCTGTTTTCTCGATCGTGGTGACGTCAATCACCTGGGCCGCACCCAGCTTACCTTCGAGCTCCTGGATCCGGCCTTCAACAAAGCTCTGCTGCTCCCGGGCCGCGTGGTACTCGGCGTTCTCTTTCAGGTCGCCGTGTTCGCGCGCTTCCGCGATCGCCTCGATCACCTTCGGCCGGTCCTCGGACTTGAGCCGGTACAGTTCGTCACGCAGGGCCTGTTCGCCCTGCTTGGTCATGGGAACACGGTTGTTGCTCATTGCTGATACCCCGCGTGCAGATCCTGGAGGCGACGCACCTGGCGCTCAGAGCCGAAGCGGATGGCGCGGCAGAATGCCTCGCCGCCAGTCAGTGTGGTGGCGTAGGTGACCTTGCGCTGAAGGGCGGACTGACGGATCTGGGCGGAATCCGCAATGGCCTTGCGCCCCTCGGTGGTGTTCACGATCAGGTCAACCTGGCCGTTCTTGATGGCGTCCACAATGTGCGGGCGGCCCTCGCGTACCTTGTTCACTTTCTCGACCTCGAGCCCGGCCTCGGAGAGCACCTGGGCGGTGCCGCCGGTGGCGATCAGGCGGAAGCCCACATCCGCCAGGTCCCGCGCCAGGCGCGCAACGTCCGGCTTGTCCGCATCACGCACACTGATGAAGGCGGTGCCCGAGGTGGGCAGGGTCTCACCCGCGCCCAGCGCAGCCTTGGCAAAGGCCTCGTCGAAGCTGTCGCCGATGCCCATCACCTCGCCGGTGGACTTCATTTCCGGCCCCAGGATCGGGTCCACGGACGGGAATTTCGGGAACGGGAAGACGGACTCCTTCACCGAGTAATACTGGGGCACGGATTCGGTGGTGATGCCCTGTTCCTCCAGACTGATGCCGACCATGCAACGGGCGGCGATGCGCGCCAGCGAGCGGCCCACGGCCTTGGACACGAAGGGCACCGTCCGCGAGGCCCGCGGATTGACCTCGATCACGTAGATCTCGCCGTCCTGCCAGGCCAGCTGCACGTTCATCAGCCCGACCACATTCAGCTCCAGCGCCATGCGCTTGACCATGTCGCGCATCTGGTCCTGGACGTCTGCCGGCAGGGTGTAGGGCGGCAGTGAGCAGGCGGAATCACCGGAGTGTACGCCGGCCTGTTCGATGTGCTGCATGATGCCGCCGATCACGGCGGTCTTGCCGTCGCACACGGCGTCGATGTCAATCTCGATCGCCGAATTGAGGAAGTGGTCCAGCAGAACCGGGCTGTCATTGGAGACCAGCACGGCGCTGCGCATGTACTCCTTGAGCTCTTCCTCGCTGTAGACGATCTCCATGGCGCGGCCGCCCAGTACGTAGGAGGGGCGGACCACCAGCGGGTAGCCGATGTCCCGGGCCACCAGGATGCCTTCCTCAAGGCTGCGCACCGTGGCGTTGGCCGGCTGCTTGAGCCCCAGGCGGTTGATCATCTGCTGGAAGCGCTCGCGGTCCTCGGCCCGGTCAATGGCATCCGGGCTGGTGCCGATGATGGGAACACCCGCGGCTTCCAGACCGCGCGCCAGCTTCAGCGGTGTCTGGCCGCCAAACTGGATGATGACCCCATCCGGGTTCTCGGACTGCACAATCTCCAGAACGTCCTCCAGGGTGATCGGCTCGAAATAGAGCCGGTCGGAGGTGTCGTAGTCGGTGGAGACCGTCTCCGGGTTGCAGTTGATCATGACGGTTTCGTAGCCGTCATCGCGCATGGCCAGAACGGCATGAACACAGCAGTAGTCGAACTCGATGCCCTGACCGATGCGGTTGGGCCCGCCGCCGATGACCACGATCTTTTTCCGGTCACTGACGTTGGCCTCGCACTCCTCCTCGTAGCTGGAGTACATGTAGGCCGTGGAGGACTCGAATTCGGCGGCGCAGGTGTCCACACGCTTGTAGACCGGGCGCACGCCCAGATCGTGGCGCAGCTTGCGGAAGCTCTGCTCCGAAACCCCAAGCAGGTTGGCCAGGCGCGTATCGGAAAAGCCCTTGCGCTTGAGCCGGAAGACAGTGTTGTAGTCCAGGTCCGCCATGCCGGTGGACTGGAGCTGCTTCTCCTCCTCGATCAGATCCTGGATCTGGATCAGGTACCAGCGGTCGATGAAGGTGTACTCGAACACCTCATCCACACTCATGCCCCACCGGAACGCCTCGCCGAGGTACCAGCTGCGGCTGGCCCCCGGCACCTTGAGCTCATGGATCAGGGTGTCGCGCGCGTCCTCCCGGTCCTCCAGGATCGGGTCCAGGCCGGAGGCGCCGGTCTCGAGACCGCGCAGCGCCTTCTGGTAGGACTCCTGGAAGGTACGCCCGATGGCCATGACCTCGCCCACGGACTTCATCTGGGTGGTCAGGCGTGGGTCCGCCTGCGGGAATTTCTCGAAGGTGAACCGGGGGATCTTGGTGACCACATAGTCGATGGACGGCTCGAAGGAGGCCGGCGTCACACCGCCTGTGATGTCGTTGCTGAGCTCATCCAGGGTGAAGCCGACCGCCAGCTTGGCCGCCACCTTGGCGATCGGGAAGCCGGTGGCCTTGGACGCCAGCGCCGAGGAGCGCGACACACGTGGGTTCATCTCGATCACCACCATGCGCCCATTGGCCGGGTTGATGCCGAACTGGACGTTGGAGCCGCCGGTCTCGACACCCACCTCGCGCAGCACCGCCAGCGAGGCGTCACGCATGATCTGCCATTCCTTGTCCGTGAGCGTCTGGGATGGCGCCACGGTGATGGAATCGCCGGTGTGCACGCCCATCGGATCCATGTTCTCGATGCCGCACACGATGATGCAGTTGTCGTTCTTGTCCCGGACAACCTCGGTCTCGTATTCCTTCCAGCCGATGAGCGACTCGTCGATCAGCAGCTCATTGGTGGGCGACAGCGCCAGCCCGCGCTCACAGATCTCGTGGAATTCCTCCCGGTTGTAGGCGATGCCGCCCCCGGAACCACCCATGGTGAAGGAGGGCCGGATGATGCAGGGCAGACCGATATGGTCCAGTACCTGATAGGCCTCTTCCATGCTGTGCGCCATGGACGCCCGCGGTGTCTCAAGACCGATGTTGTGGACCGCTTTATCGAAGCGGTCGCGGTCCTCGGCCTTGTCGATGGTGTCCGCGTTGGCGCCGATCATCTCCACGCCGTGTTTCTGGAGAATGCCGTGGCGCTCCAGGTCCAGGGCACAGTTGAGCGCGGTCTGACCGCCCATGGTGGGCAGCACTGCGTCCGGCTGCTCCTGCTCGATGATCTTCTCGACGGTGCGCCAGGTGATGGGCTCAATGTAGGTGGCATCGGCCATCACCGGATCGGTCATGATGGTCGCCGGGTTGGAGTTGACCAGAATGACGCGGAAGCCTTCCTCGTGCAGGGCCTTGCAGGCCTGGGCGCCGGAATAGTCGAACTCGCACGCCTGGCCAATCACGATGGGGCCGGCGCCAAGAATCAGAATGCTTTGGATGTCGTCTCTTTTCGGCATTGAACCCTTATCCTGTTCGTCTCGAGCCGTGATTCGAAGCCGTCGGCCTCACTGTGCGGCCTGCGTGGCCTGATGTTCATCCATCAGGCGGGTGAACTCATCGAACAGCGGGATCACGTCCCGCGGCCCGGGGCTGGCTTCCGGATGCCCCTGGAAGCTGAACACCGGCGCATCCTTCAGGCGCATCCCCTGGAGGGTGCCATCAAACAGCGAGCGGTACGTGACCTCGACGTTGTCCGGCAGTGACTTCTCGTCCACCGCAAAGCCATGGTTCTGGCTGGTAATGACCACGGTGCCGTCGGCAACCCGCTCCACCGGATGGTTGGCGCCATGGTGCCCGAACTTCATCTTCTCACTGCGCCCGCCGACGGCCAGCCCCAGCAGCTGATGCCCGAGGCAGATGCCGAAGGTCGGAATGCGCCGCTCAATACAGCCCTTCAGGGCCTCGATGGCGTAATCACAGGGCTCCGGATCACCAGGGCCATTGGAGAAGAAGACGCCATCCGGGTTGTACGCCATCACCTCGTCCAGCGGCGTGCGCGCCGGCACCAGGGTCACCTCGCAGCCGCGCGAGACCAGCAGCCGCAGGATGTTGTACTTGATGCCGTAATCGTAGGCGACCACGCGGTAACGCTTCTCGGGCGCCTCGCCATAGCCCTCATCCAGGGTCCAGACGTTCTGGGTCCAGGTGCACGGCTCCTTGCAGCCGGCCTCGGAGGCCAGGTCCATGCCCTTGATGCCGGGGAAATCCCGGGCCAGGCGCAGGGCCTCTTCCTCGCTGGCGTTGTCACCGGCAACGATGGCGCCGCCCTGGGCCCCCTTGTTGCGCAGCAGACGCGTCAGGCGGCGGGTATCCACGCCGGCAATGGCCACCACGTTGTCCCTCTGCAGGTAATCCGAAAGGGAGTCGGTCCGGCGCCAGTTGCTGGCCAGCAGCGGCAGGTCGCGGATGATCAGCCCGGCAGCACAGATCCGGTCGGACTCCACGTCCTCCGGGTTGGTGCCGGTATTACCAATGTGTGGATAGGTCAGCGTGACCATCTGGCGGGTATAGGACGGGTCAGTCAGGATCTCCTGGTAGCCGGTCATGGCCGTATTGAACACGACCTCGCCGCTGGTGGCGCCGTCGGCACCGATGGATTCCCCTCTGAAGATGCTGCCGTCCTCAAGTGCAAGGATCGCTGGTTTCGTCAAAGCCATGCCCCTCTAGCGTCTCTGGCGGGTAGGACGCGCGTCACGAAACCCCGGCGCTCATTTGCAAAAAGCGGGACGGTGTCGTGGACGCCGTCCCGCTTTTGCAGGGATTCTGGGAACCTCGGCCGGACTCACAGAGGTTCCTCAACAGCCGGTGGAGTAAGCGCTTAACAAATCCGGCGTATTATATAGAGAAACCGACTGCACTGTCATCCGGGAGTTCCCCTATGGGGCGGCACGAAGGGATTAGCGGCGCGGCTCACTTGAGGCCGAGCACATCCTGCATGTCGTACAGCCCCGCAGGCTGCTGCATCAGCCACTGGGCAGCCCTGACCGCGCCCTGGGCAAAGGTCATGCGGCTGCTGGCCTTGTGGCTGATCTCGATGCGCTCCCCGAGCCCGGCAAACATCACGGTGTGCTCGCCAACAATGTCCCCGGCACGGATGGTCTCAAAGCCAATGGCGTCACGCGGGCGCTCCCCGGTAAAGCCTTCCCGGCCATAGACGGCGCACTGCTGGAGGTCACGGCCGAGGGTGTCGGCCACCACCTCACCCAGCCGCAGCGCGGTCCCCGAGGGGGCGTCCTTCTTGTGGCGATGATGGGCCTCGATGATCTCGACATCGGCGTCATCCCCCATTACCCGGGCCGCCGTCTGCAGGATCTGGAGCAGCAGGTTCACCCCCACACTCATGTTGGGCGCAAACACCACGTTCAGGCCTTCGCTTTTCGCCTCAAGCTGCTGCTTCTCGGCATCGCTCAGCCCCGTGGTGCCGATCACCGCCGCCTTGCCGGCATCCCGGCAGATATCCAGGTGCTGCAGGGTCAGATCCGGGAAGGTGAAATCGATCACCAGATCGAAATCGTCCGTCACCTCCGCGAGGCTGCCGACCAGCATCACGCCATTGCGGCCGACGCCGGCCACTTCACCGGCATCGGAACCAACCAGCGAGCTCTCCGGATGAACGGTTGCCGCACCCAGGGAGACTCCCTCGGTCAGCGTCACCGCCTCAACCAGTGTTTTGCCCATACGACCGGCAGCGCCGGCGACCGCAATCCGCGTCATACTGTTTCCCCATGCGTATCCACTGTACCGGGTGCGCTAGAACTTCATATCCTCGAAAAAGTTCTTCACGCCCTCAAACCAGGAACTCTTGCGCGGCCCGTGCTGCTTGCCGTCACTGTCCTCCTGCAGGGTCTGGTCGAACTCACGCAGCAGCTCTTTCTGCTTCTTGGTGAGATTGACCGGTGTTTCCACCATCACCCGGCACAGGAGGTCACCCGGTGACCCGCCACGCACGGGCGTCACGCCCTTGCCGCGCAGGCGGAACAGCTTGCCGCTCTGGGTTTCCGCCGGGATCTTGAGCTTGACCCGGCCATCCAGCGTCGGCACCTCGAGCTCGCCACCGAGCGCCGCATCCGTGATGCTGATGGGCACGTCGCAGTGCAGGTTGCGGCCGTCCCGGTCAAAGATGGGATGCTCCTTGACCGCGATCTGCACATAGAGATCCCCCGGCGCAGCGCCGTGCATGCCCGGCTCGCCTTCGCCGGAAAGGCGAATCCGGTCACCGGTATCCACGCCCGGCGGCACCTTGACCGAAAGGGTCTTCTCTTCCTCGACGAACCCTTCGCCACGGCAGGCCTTGCACGGGTTCTTCACGATCTGGCCGGCGCCCCGACAGTTGGGGCACGTCTGCTGCACGGAGAAGAAGCCCTGCTGCATGCGCACCTGCCCCATACCGCGACAGGTCCCGCAGGTCTCCGGCCGCGTGCCCGGCTCGGCGCCGCTGCCGTTACAGCTGCTGCATTCGGTGGCGCTGGGAATCTCGATCTTGACGTTCTTGCCGCGCACGGCATCCTCAAGGTCCAGCTCCAGCGTGTAGCGCAGGTCCGCGCCACGCCCGCTGCGGCCCCGGCCGCCGCCGAAGATGTCGCCAAAAACATCCCCGAAGATGTCGGAGAAGCTGGCACCACCGCCGCCGAAGCCGCCGCCACCGGCGGAGCCATCAACGCCGGCATGACCGAACTGGTCATAGGCGGCCTTCTTCTCGGGGTCACTCAGGACTTCATAGGCCTCGCTGGCCTCTTTGAAACGCGCTTCGGCGTCTTCGTCATCCGGATTGCGGTCCGGATGATACTTCATTGCCAGCTTCCGGTATGCCTTCTTGATCTCCTTGTCGTCAGCGCCCTGGGAGACGCCAAGGATCTCGTAATAGTCGCGTTTGGCCATGACAGTCTGTCAACCGTAATTCGAGTGTTCACAACAACGACGAACGCGGGAGAGAACTCCCGCGTCCGCCGATCAAAGGATGTGGATGATGCCAGCGGTTTTACCGCTTGTCATTGTCGTCGACTTCCTCGAACTCGGCGTCAACCGCATCATCGCCACCACCCTGGTCCTGGCCAGCGTCGTCACCGGCGGCGCCTTCCTCACCCTGCTGTGAGTACATCTTCTGCGCCAGGCTGGAGGAGGCTTCGGTCAGGGCCTGGGTCTTGGCCTCGATCTGCTCCTTGTCGTCGCCCTTCATCGCCTCTTCCAGTTCGGAGATGGCGTTTTCGATGGCGGTCTTCTCCTCCTCAGTGGCCTGATCGCCGGCCTCTTCCAGGCTCTTGCGGACGGCATGGATCATGCTGTCGCCCTGGTTGCGGGCCTGGACCAGTTCCTCGAACTTCTCGTCTTCCTGAGCGTTCTGCTCGGCATCCTTGACCATCTGATCGACTTCGTCCTCGGTCAGGCCGGAAGACGCCTTGATCTCGATGGACTGCTCCTTGCCGGTCGCCTTGTCCTTCGCGGAGACGTTCAGGATGCCGTTGGCATCAATGTCGAACGTCACCTCGATCTGCGGCGTGCCACGCGGCGCCGGCGGGATGTCCGCCAGGTCGAAGCGGCCGAGGGACTTGTTCTGGGCTGCCTGTTTGCGCTCGCCCTGGACCACGTGAATGGTCACCGCGGTCTGGTTGTCCTCGGCGGTCGAGAAGGTCTGCGACTTCTTGGTCGGGATCGTGGTGTTCTTCTCGATCACCGGTGTGGCAACGCCACCCATGGTCTCGATGCCCAGGGTCAGCGGTGTCACGTCCAGCAGCAGTACGTCCTTCACGTCGCCGGAGAGCACGGAGCCCTGCAGGGCCGCACCCATGGCCACGGCTTCGTCCGGGTTCACGTCCTTACGCGGCTCCTTGCCGAAGAACTCTTTCACCGCTTCCTGCACCTTGGGCATGCGGGTCTGACCACCGACCAGGATCACCTCGTCGATCTCATCAACCTTCACGCCAGCGTCTTCGACGCAGGTCCGGCACGGATCGATGCTGCGCTTGACCAGATCCTCGACCAGCGACTCCAGCTTGGCCCGGGTAACCTTCACGTTCAGGTGCTTGGGCCCGTTCTGGTCCGCTGTGACGTAGGGCAGGTTCACGTCGGTCTGCTGCGCGCTGGAGAGCTCGACCTTCGCCTTCTCGGCAGCTTCCTTCAGGCGCTGCATGGCCAGGGAGTCGCCGCGCAGGTCGATGCCCTGCTCCTTCTTGAACTGGTCGGCCAGGTACTCGATCAGTGCCAGGTCGAAGTCTTCACCACCCAGGAAGGTGTCACCACTGGTGGCCAGCACCTCGAACTGCTTCTCACCGTCGACATCCGCGATCTCGATGATGGAGATGTCGAAGGTACCACCGCCCAGGTCGTAGACCGCCACGGTGCGGTCCTTGCCCTTCTTGTCCAGGCCATAGGCCAGTGCGGCCGCGGTCGGCTCGTTGATGATGCGCTTGACCTCAAGCCCGGCGATGCGGCCGGCATCCTTGGTGGCCTGGCGCTGGTTGTCGTTGAAGTAGGCTGGAACGGTCACAACCGCCTCAGTCACGGTCTCACCGAGATAGTCCTCGGCCGTGCGCTTCATCTTCTTGAGTACCTCGGCGGACACCTGCGGGGGCGCCATCTTCTCGCCGTTTACTTCCACCCAGGCATCGCCGTTGTCGTTCTTGACGATGTCGTAGGGCACCATCTTGATGTCCTTCTGAACGACATCGTCGTCATAGGCACGGCCGATGAGACGCTTGATCGCGAAAAGTGTGTTCTTCGGATTGGTCACCGCCTGGCGCTTGGCCGCCGCACCCACAAGGGTCTCACCTTCGTCGGTATAGGCCACGATGGAGGGCGTGGTGCGATCGCCTTCCGCGTTCTCAATCACCTTGACCCCGTCACCATCCGGGATGGCCACACAGGAGTTCGTGGTGCCCAGGTCAATGCCGATAATCTTACCCATGGATATCACTCCAGTTCTCTGATCGTTGAATTCAAATCCGGTGTCCGGTTGCCGTTACTGCCTTTATTGGGCTTAACGGTTCAATTTCAAGCCTGCTCGTCGACGTTTCCGCCTCCGGAGTCGTCCGCCTTGGCGACCATGACCATTGCCGGGCGCACGACGCGATCGTGCAGCAGGTAGCCCTTCTGCATCACCGCAATCACGGTGTTGGGCTCCGCCTCGTTGCTCGGGACCATGGACATGGCTTCATGCTTCTGCGGATCGAAGGGCTCACCCACCGGGTTGATCTGCTCGACGTTGAATTTGGACAACGCGCCGGTGAACATTTCAAGCGTCATATCGACGCCTTCCTTGATGCGGCTGACCACCTCCTCGTTCTGAACCTCCTGGTTCTGGGCGCTCTCGACGGCCTTTTCCAGGCTGTCGACGACCGGCAGAAGCTCCTTCACAAACTTCTCGGTGCCGAACTTGTGGGCCTTTTCCACATCAATCTCGGCACGCCGGCGGATGTTCTGCATCTCCGCCTTGGCCCGCAGCACTTCTTCCTTCTGCTCCTGAAGCTGCTCACGCAGCTGAGCCACTTCGTCATCCCCGCTCCCGGCGGACGCAGCCTCCTCGCCCGCCCCGGGTGCCGGTTCCGCCTCTTCCGCGCCGGCGCTCTGGTCCGCCCCGGCTTCGTTCACGGCTTCATCCTTACGGGTTTCGTCATCACTCATGATCGACCTCATTGCTCGGTATCGGATTCTCTGGCCCGCTTGGGGACGTCTGCCGGGCGATATGGGGCTGTTGCAGCCGGTTTCAACCACCCCGGCGCACTTTATTCACCCATATCGCCCCCTCACCCCCTTGAAACCCCTTTCAACTCACTGTACAAATAACCATATACTGTATATGGATACACATCAGGAGTCGCTCATGCTCACGCATCTGACCGTTGCCAACTACGCCGTTGCGGAGAAAGTGGAACTGACCATCAGGGACGGGATGACCACGCTCACCGGCGAGACCGGGGCCGGCAAGTCCATCGTCATGGACGCCCTGAGCCTGGTCACCGGGGCCCGGGCGGATGCCGGGGCCGTGCGCGAGGGCGCGGACCGGGCGGATCTGAGCGCGGTGTTCGACCTGTCCCACATCCCGCAGGCCCGGCACTGGCTGGAGGAACGGGACCTGGATCAGGAAAACGACTGCGTCCTCCGGCGTGTGATCCGGCATGACGGCCGCTCCCGTGGCTACATCAACGGCCAGCCGTGCACACTCGCGGACCTGAGGACCCTGGGCGGCATGCTAATGGACATCCACAGCCAGCACCAGCACCAGTCCCTGCTCAAGCGCGAGACACACCACCGGCTCGTGGACGAGTTCGGCGGTAACGGCGGACTTGCCGAGCAGGTGCGCGAAGCCTTCCGGGAGTGGCGTGAGCTCAACCGCAAGCTGGAACAGGCCAGCAACCAGCGGGATGAGCGCAATGCCCGCACCGAACTGCTGCGCTACCAGGTGGAGGAACTCGACCGGCTGGCCCTGGGCGAGGGCGAGCTGGACCAGCTCGAGGCGGAACAGAAGCAGCTGGCCAACGCCGAAAGCATCCTTGAGCAGTGCCATGAGGCTTCCCAGTGCTGCGGCGAAGGTGAACCATCGGCAGTGGGGCTGCTGGAGCAGGCACGCCAGAGACTGGAGCGGCTGCCCATCGAAGTCCCCCAGCTCGCCGAAACCTGCCAGATGCTCGAGGAAGCACGCATCCAGGCCGAGGAGGCCGGGGACAACCTGCGGCGCTTCATCGACGACTATGACTGCGATCCACAGCGCCTGCAGGAGGTGGAGGAACGCCTGAGCTCGATCTACCAGATCGCCCGCAAGCACCAGATCCAGCCCCAGGAGATCCGCGGGCACCAGGCGTCACTGCGCGCCGAGCTGGATGAGCTCGAGAATGGCTCCGAAAGCCTGGAGCAGCTGCGTGAACGGGCGGAAACGGCCCGGGCTGAATGGAACCGGCTGGCGGATGAACTCAGCGGGGCCCGCCGGGAAGCTGCGGAACGCCTCGATGCGGGCGTCGGCGCGGAACTGCGCCGGCTGAGCATGCCGGACATCCAGTTCCAGACCCATTTCGCCGCCACATCCGGAGACGGTCAGCCCGCAGCCTCCGGGCACGAGGAGATGGAGTTCCTGGTCAGCACCAATGCCGGCCAGAGCGCCCGCCCCCTCGGGAAAGTCGCCTCGGGCGGTGAACTGTCCCGTATCAGCCTTGCCATCCAGGTGGTGGTGGCCCAGACCTCCACAATCCCAACGCTGGTCTTCGACGAAGTGGACGTGGGCATCGGCGGTGGCGTCGCGGAAGTAGTGGGCCGGCTGTTGCGCCAGCTGGGGGAAAGCGGCCAGATCCTGTGCGTAACGCACCTGCCCCAGGTGGCCAGCCAGGCACACCAGCACATGACCGTGAGCAAGTTCACCGAGGACGAACGGACCTATTCAACCGTGGAAAGTCTGGATTCCGAGGAGCGGATCCGGGAAGTGGCCAGGATGCTCGGGGGCGTGGATCTCACGGAGCAGACCATTGCCCACGCCAGCGAGATGGTCCAGAAGGGGCAGGCGACCCATCACTGAGTCTTCACATCCGTAGGAGCGAGCCTTGCTCGCGATCAATCCGATCGCCTGCGAGGCAGGCTCCTACAGAAGACCGGGCTATTATTTCGGCTTCACGTACAGGATCATGCTGTGATCCACCAGATCGAAGCCATGCTCTTCAGCGATACGGCGCTGACGGTCCTCGATGACCTCGTCAT
>JBNJDI010000019.1:0-31778 GCA_051744725.1 Pseudomonadota bacterium
CCCGGGAGAAGACGTCCGGTGCCATCAAGGCACTGCTGGAGCTGGCACCCACAACGGCACGCCGGCTGGACGATAAAGGCAATGAAACCGAGGTGTCACTGGACCAGGTGCAGGTGGGGGATCGCCTGCGGGTGAAACCGGGCGACAAGGTGCCGTTGGACGGTGAAGTGCTGGAGGGTGGCTCCAGCGTGGATGAGTCCATGGTTACCGGCGAGCCCCTCGCTGTCAGAAAGGGCCAGGGCGACTCGGTCATTGGCGGCAGCATCAACGAACAGGGCAGTTTCGTCATGCGCGCCGACCGCGTGGGACAGGACACCATGCTGTCCCAGGTGGTGCATATGGTGGCGAGTGCCCAGCGCAGCCGGGCGCCCATACAGGGGCTGGCGGACCGGGTGGCGGGTTGGTTCGTTCCCGCCGTGATCGCCATTGCCGTGGTGGCCTTCGTGGTCTGGTCGCTGGTGGGGCCGGAACCGCCCATGGCTTTCGGGCTCCTGGCCGGGGTGAGTGTGCTGATCATCGCCTGCCCCTGTGCCCTGGGGCTGGCGACGCCCATGTCGATCATGGTGGGCGTCGGCCGGGGCGCCCAGAGCGGGGTCCTGATCCGGGATGCGGAATCCCTGGAGCGCATGGAAAAGGTCGATACGGTCGTGGTGGACAAGACCGGGACGCTGACGGAGGGAAGACCCCAGGTTACCGGGCTGGTTCCGGCTGAAGGCGATACCGAGCAAACGCTGATGGGGTTTGCGGGCGCTCTGGAAAAGGGCAGTGAGCATCCCCTGGCGCGCGCCATTCTGGCGAAGGCGCAATCCATGGAGCTGGACCTTCCGGAGGTGGCGGAGTTCGATTCGCCCAATGGCAAGGGGGTGACGGGGCGCATTGATGGCCAGAAGGTGCTGCTTGGGAACCGGCTGCTTATGGACGCCGAGGGCGTGGCCCTGGATGGGTTCGAGCACGAGGCGGACCAGCTCCGCCGGGATGGGGCGACTGTCATCTTTGCAGCCGTTGACGGACGCGTCCGTGGGCTGGTGGCCATTTCGGATCCCGTGAAGGAAACGACGCAAGCCGCCATCCAGGCGCTGCAGAAGGACGGTATCCGGGTCGTGATGCTCACGGGAGATAACCGGACCTCGGCCGAGGCTGTGGCGCGGCGTCTGAACATCGATGAGGTTGAAGCCGAAGTGCTGCCAGAGGACAAGGGTCGGGTGGTGAAGCGCCTGCAGGATGAGGGGCGGGTCGTGGTCATGGCCGGCGATGGCGTGAACGACGCCCCGGCACTGGCGACCGCCGATGTGGGGGTGGCCATGGATTCCGGCACGGATGTCGCCATCGAAAGTGCCGGGGTGACGCTGCTGCGCGGGGACCTGATGGGCATTGTCGAGGCCATGCGGCTCTCACGCGCAACCATGCGCAACATCCGCCAGAATCTGTTCTTTGCCTTTGTCTACAACTCGGCTGGGGTACCGGTCGCGGCCGGTGTCCTCTATCCGTTCGCCGGGATACTCCTGTCGCCCATCTTTGCGGCAGCCGCCATGTCCCTGTCATCGGTCAGCGTGATCGCCAATGCGCTCAGATTGAGGATTGTCCGGCTTTCAGAATCCTCCTGAGCGCCGGCTCATGCGCGGTCCTCCCGGGCAGGTTCCCGGGGAATCCGCACATGCACCCGCTGGTCCTCGTAGGGCCGGCGCAGTGCGATCAGCAGTGCCGGAATGAACGTCAGCAGCAGGAGCCCGAACGGCAGGCCACTGGCGATGGTGGCCGACTGCAGGGCATTCAGGCCGCCTGCCCTCAGCAGCACCGCCGTTACCAGGCCAATCGCGGTCATCCAGAACAGACGCTGCTGCCAGCTGGGGTCGCGGCCGTTCGAGGTCAGCGTGGCCACCACCAGTGATCCGGAATCCGCTGAGGTCACGAAGAATACCAGCACCACCAGTATGGCGATGCCGATGGTGGCGGTGCTCAGCGGCAGGAACTCCAGAAAGTTGTACAGGCTGGAGTTGGGAGCCTGCGTTACCGTCTGCACGAAGTCCGCGTTCTGGAACAGCTCCAGATGCAGCGCATTGGCGCCGAACACCGTCATCCAGATGAAGTTGAAGAATGAGGGCACCAGCAGTACACCCAGCAGATATTCCCGGATCGTCCGGCCCCGCGAGACCCGGGCGATGAACATGCCCACGAAAGGCGACCAGGAGATCCACCAGCTCCAGTAGAACACCGTCCAGGACGACTGCCAGTCCGTACCCTGGTAGGTTTCATTCCAGGTTGAGAGTGTCAGCAGGTCATTGAAGTAACCTCCGACATGCTGCCCCAGCGCCTTGAGCACGAATACCGTCTCCCCGGTCACCAGGACGAACAGCATCAAGCCCCCGGCCAGCAGCAGGTTGAGCTTGCTCAGTCGCCGCACGCCGCTGCTGAGCCCGGTCAGTACGGATACAAGGGCTACGGCGCAGACAATGGCAATGAGCAGCATCTGCAGCCAGATCCCGGATTCATAGCCGGTAAGTTGCGCAATCCCAGCCGAGGCCTGACTGGTGCCGAGCCCCAGGGATGTGCAGACCCCGAAGACCGTGCCGATTACCGCGGCGAAATTCGCAATACCACCGATCTGGTGCGCGCGCTTACGGCTCATCAGCTCCTTGAGCGGTGCATCGAAGCTCAGGGCGTGATTGGCATTGAAATGGAAGTAGGCCAGTGTCAGCCCTACAAGAGCATAGATCGCCCAGGGGTGGAGCCCCCAGTGGAGGAAGGTGGTTTCCATGGCCAGTTGGGCGGTGTCCGCATTGTTGCCCACATAGGGGCCGAAGGTTTCGTAGTGCTGGAGCGGCTCGGAAACGCTGTAGAACAGCAGCCCGATGCCCATGCCGGCGGCGAACAGCATGCCGAACCAGTCCAGTCGGCTGAACTCCGGTCTGGCATCCCTGCCGCCCAGGCGGATGTGCGCCAGAGGACTGAATATCAGGTAGACCGCGAACAGCAGCGCGGCGTTCATGATCAGGATCAGCAGCCAGCCGGTGTTGTGGGAGAACCAGGCCTGGAGGCTTGAAAAGACGGTGTTCGCAAGCTCCTGCTGCAGGGTCGCGAACGCCAGCAGTGCCATGATCGCCGTTGCGGAAACAATGAAAAGCCGGAATCGGCGGAGTCGGTTCACGAGTCGGTCTCCGTTGATGGTCCACTAGCAGGGCCGTGTACCCTAGCATCTGTAGGGCACTATGCATGATGTGGCGGCTTTGTTCTGGTGTTTATAAGCATTGTAACGCTGCAGGTGGTACACTGCCTGCCAAGGAAGCACACCAGCATGGACAGGGGTGGTTCATGGAGCGGTTGATTCAGGCACTGCTGTCATTCCTTGCAGGCAATGGCAGTAATGGAAAATCTCGCAGCGATACCGTTCGCCGGGAACGCAGTGAGGGAGCGCAGGCCACTGACGTTGATACCGTCGGCGAAGTGGCGCGGCTGCATGCATGGCTGGTGGGTCGCTCCGCAGACCCGGATTCCGGGTTCACGGTTCCGGAAGAGGCCATGATTGCGGAGCTCAGGCTGCGGATCCGTGACCGGAGGCTTTCGCGTATTCCCCGTCAGCCCCGGGTTCTGCCCAAACTGATCCGGGCACTTGGTGATGAGCGCCAGACCCACCGTGACATTGCCGTCATCATTGAGGATGAACCTGCCCTGACGGATGAGCTGCTGCGCGTGGTGAACCTCAGCACCGCTAATACCGGGCAGCGGCCCATCGAGTCTGTTGAACAGGCGGTTCTTCTGGTGGGCTTCGAGGGCGTCCGCCGGGCGGTGTCCGAGGCTGTCATGAGGCCGGTCATGCAGGCAGCTTCCCGAGCCGAAGCCGGCTTTGCGCGCAATGTCTGGCAATGGGGCCTGCTCTGCGCCAATGCCTGCGACCGCCTCGCTCATCAGGAGCCCGGCGGAGGGCCGGACCTGTTCATGCTGGGCCTGATCCCCGGGCTTGCCTATCTGACACTGTACCGGGAGCTGGAGTCCATCGCGGATCTCCAGTCCGGGGATCATGCTGTCAGCCCGGGGCTTCTCGTCAGTGTCCTGGAAGAACAGCGCGGCGCCATGCTGGAGCGTCTGGTGTCGGCCTGGGAACTGCCGGCGTCCTACCGCGATGAACTCAGGGAGCTGCATGACTCCCCGCTGGGCCTGCAGGCCTCAACCCTGTCACGGGGGATGGTGCTGGGTACCCATGAAACGCTCCGTCAGGCCGGTCGCAGGACTCTGTTGCAGAAAGAGCTGGTGGCGGTGACGGGCCTGGATCACCGCCGCCTGGAGCGCGTCCTGACTGATCTGCGGCCCGCCTAGTTGCGGCAGATCAGCGCCAACGCCGCCTGGTCCACAGTCTGTGAACCACCTGACAGAAGTTGGCCGTGCTTCCCCGCCGTCTGTGGCTCCGGTACCATTCGCGCCCAGATATCACCTGCTGGGTCCCCTGTGCATGAAACGCTCCGATTTCCACTTTGACCTTCCTGATGAGCTTATCGCCCGCTACCCGCTTGCCGAGCGTGAGGCGAGCCGGCTGTTGCGTCTGGATGGCGCGGATGGGGCGGTTTCCCATCACGGTTTCCGGGAGCTGCCGGATCTTCTGGAGTCCGGCGATCTGCTGGTGTTCAATGATACCCGGGTGATACCTGCGCGGGTTTACGGACACAAGGCCTCCGGCGGGAAAGTGGAGATGCTGGTGGAGCGGGTTCTGGGCCCAGACCAGGCCCTGGTTCACCTGAAGGTTTCCAGAACGCCGTCGCCCGGGGGCGAGATAACCCTGGAGGGCGGCCACAGGGTCGTGGTGGACGAGCACACGCCCGAAGGGCTTTTCCGGCTGCGGTTCCTGGATTCGGATGTCATGACCGTGCTGGAGGCTGTCGGGCATATGCCGCTGCCACCCTACATCGATCGGCCGGATGAGATGACGGACGAGGAGCGCTACCAGACGGTCTTCGGCGAGAAGCCCGGGGCCGTTGCAGCGCCCACGGCGGGCCTGCATTTCACTGATGCCATTATGGATGAGCTGGCAGCCAGAGGCATCGAACGTACCTTCGTGACGCTGCATGTGGGCGCGGGCACCTTCCAGCCGGTGCGCAGTGAGGACATCCGCGAGCATCACATGCACCAGGAGTGGCTGTCTGTGGAGCAGGAGACGGTGGATGCGGTCAGGCGTACCCGGGAACGGGGAGGGCGGGTTGTTGCCGTGGGCACCACGGCGGTCCGTGCGCTGGAATCCGCCTCCCAGGACGGGGGGCTTACCCCGTTCTCGGGCGAGACCCGGATCTTCATCTACCCCGGGTACCGCTTCCGCAGCGTCGATGCGATGGTCACCAACTTCCACCTGCCGGAGTCGACCCTGATCATGCTGGTGAGTGCCTTTGCCGGGCGTGAACACGTGCTGGATGCCTACCAGGCGGCGATTGACGAGCGTTACCGTTTTTTCAGCTATGGCGATGCCATGCTGGTTTTTCCCCATCCCGAGGCGGTTACGCGGGAGGCGTCCGAATGACTGGTAACTCGTTCATGGATTTCGAGCACCTGGCCAGTGATGGCGTAGCACGGCGTGGGCGGCTGAGCTTTCCGCGCGGCACCGTCGAGACCCCCGCTTTCATGCCCGTGGGCACCTACGGCACCGTCAAGGGCATGCTGCCGCGCGACCTGGAGGCCACCGGCGCCGAGATCATACTGGGCAATACGTTCCACCTGATGCTGCGCCCGGGAACGGACGTGATCGAGGCGCACGGGGATCTCCATGATTTCGCAGGCTGGGAACGGCCGATGCTGACGGACTCCGGCGGCTTCCAGGTATTCAGCCTCTCGGAGATGACGAAGACCACGGAAGCGGGCGTGACCTTCAAATCGCCGATCAACGGCTCACCGGTGGAGCTGACCCCTGAGAAGTCGATGCAGGTGCAGCGGGCGCTGGGCTCGGACATTGTCATGATTTTTGATGAATGCACGCCGTATCCCGCCACCGAGGAGGAAGCACGGCGTTCCATGAATCTGTCCCTGCGCTGGGCTGAACGCAGCCGAGAGGCCCATGGTGACAGCCGCTCCGCGCTCTTCGGGATCGTCCAGGGCGGGATGTATGAGGCGCTGCGGCGGGAGTCGCTGGAAGGCCTGAAGGCCATTGGCTTCGAGGGCTACGCCATTGGCGGGCTGTCCGTTGGCGAGCCGCGCGAGGAGATGCATCGGATCCTAGAGGCGCTGGAACCGGCCATGCCGGCGGACGCGCCGAGGTACCTGATGGGCGTGGGGCGCCCGGAGGACATCGTGGAGGCGGTCAGTCGCGGGGTGGACATGTTCGATTGTGTGATGCCCACCCGCAATGCGCGCAACGGGCACCTGTTCACCCACGAGGGCGTGGTGCGCATCCGCAATGCCCGTCACCGGTATGATACCGGGCCCGTGGATCCGATGTGCGACTGCTACACGTGCCACCATTTCTCCCGCGGCTATCTGCATCACCTGGACCGCTGCGGGGAGATGCTGGGCGCCCAGCTTGCCTCCATCCACAACCTCCATTACTACCAGACGCTCATGGCTGGATTGCGTGAGGCTATCCAAGCAGGTACATTGGCGACCTTCATTGACAGGTTCTATCAGTTACGCGGAGTAGCCCGATGATGTTCAGCGTTCGTTCGCTCATGGTTCTGCTGCTGGCCCTTCTGCCAACAGCCGCCTTTGCCGCGCCCCAGGGCGGGCCGGGTATGATTTCCCAGGTCGTCCTTTTCGGCGGCTTCATCCTGATCTTCTATTTCTTGATCTGGCGCCCCCAGTCCAAGCGTGCCAAGGAGCACAAGGCGCTGGTTGAAGGTCTCGACAAGGGTGATGAAGTGGTGACCGGTGGTGGTCTGGCAGGCCGGATCTCACGCCTGACCGACGACTACATGGTGGTGGAGGTTGCCGATGGTGTTGAGGTGAAGATCCAGCGTCAGGCCGTGACCCAGGCCCTGCCCAAGGGAACACTCAAGGACATCTGATCTTCCGGTTCCGCACAAGGATCACCGATGCTTAACAAGTATCCCCTCTGGAAGAACCTGCTGGTATCGGCAGTGGTTCTTCTCGGTATCATTTACGCGCTTCCCAACCTGTTTCCGGACGATTACGCCGTTCAGGTCAGTGGCTCCAGCGCCTCGGTCAGCGTTGACGAAGCGTTGCTGGACGAGGCCCGGGAAACCCTGGACGAGGCGGATATCGACTACCGGGACCCGTCTCTGGGTGACGGCACCGCCATGCTGCGCTTTGACTCCAGTGATGCGCAGCTGCGTGCCCGCTCCGAACTCCAGGAGGCGCTCGGTTCCGAATACGTCGCCGCGCTGAGCCTGGCGGCAACCACTCCCGACTGGCTGCGTTCGATTGGCGCCACGCCCATGAACCTGGGGCTGGATCTGCGCGGTGGTGTCCACTTCCTGATGCAGGTGGACATGGAGGCGGCTGTGGATCGCCGGCTGGACGTCTACGCCAGCGAGATCAAGCGACAGCTCCGCGAGGAGCGGATCCGGTATCGCGGTGGGGATGCCGAAGAGGAGCAGCTGGAATTTGTCTTCCCGAGCGAATCCGCCCGGGATGACGCAGGATCACTGGTGAGCTCCGAGTACGACCAGTTCCGGAGCAATACCCGCTCTGATGGTGACGACTACATCCTGGAGCTGACGCTCAACCAGGAGTCGGCCTCCGAGATCCGGGACTACGCCCTGAACCAGAATCTGACCACGCTGCGCAACCGGGTGAACGAGCTGGGCGTGGCCGAGCCGCTGATTCAGCAGCAGGGCAGTGACCGGATTGTGGTGCAGCTTCCCGGCGTGCAGGACACCGCCGAAGCCAAGCGGGTCCTGGGTTCCACCGCGAACCTTGAATTCCGGCTCAAGGCACGTTCGGACGCCTCCTCGGCGCGCACGGAAAGCTTTCCGTTCCGCAATGACCCGGACCGCACCGCGGAGCTTGAACGCGACGTCATCATTACCGGTGACAATGTTGCGGACGCCAACCAGTCGTTCGACGAAAACGGTCAGCCCCAGGTCAACATCACTCTGGACGGGCCTGGTGGCAGCATGATGCAGGACGTAACACGCGATGCCGTGGGGCGCGAGCTGGGCGTGCTCTTCATCGAGCACAGCAGCGAGGAGGTTGAGCGCCAGGAGGACGGTGAGACCGTTACCGAACGCGTGCGGGAGACTGAGCGCAGCATCATCAGTCTGGCCACCATCCGCAGCACCCTGGGCAGCAACTTCCGGGTAACCGGTCTGGAGAATGTGGCGGAGGCCTCCGAGCTGGCGCTGCTGTTGCGCGCGGGTGCGCTGGCCGCGCCCATCTACTTTGTGGAAGAGCGCACCATCGGCCCGAGTCTGGGGCAGCAGAATATCGATTCGGGCATCAACTCGGTGATCCTCGGCTTTATCCTGGTCGCGCTGATGATGCTGGTGATCTACAAGGCCTTCGGGCTGCTTGCGAACATCGCGCTGACCGTGAATCTGACGCTGCTCGTGGGTGCCATGTCAGTGCTCGGGGCCACGCTCACGCTGCCCGGTATTGCGGGCATTGTGCTGACGGTCGGCATGGCGGTGGACGCCAACGTGCTGATCTTCGAGCGCATCAAGGAGGAGCTGAAGGAGGGGCTGCCGGTCCAGTCCGCCATCAATGCGGGCTTCAGTCGGGCTTTTGTATCCATCTTTGATGCCAACGTCACCACCTTCCTGGTCGCCGGCATTCTGTTCGCCGTAGGCACCGGGCCGGTGAAAGGTTTTGCCGTTACCCTTCTGATCGGCATCCTGACATCCATGTTTACGGCCCTCATGGTCAGCCGCGCCATCGTCAATGCCAGCATTGGCGGGCGCAGTGACCTCAAGGCACTGTCAATCTGAGGGTGATCGAATGAGTGAAACCAGCAAACGCACTATCGACTTCATGGGCTTCCGGCGGGTCGCCGCCGCGCTCTCGATCATTCTCGTCCTGGGCTCTGCCGTCAGCCTCGGCACCAACGGGCTGGCGCTGGGTCTGGACTTCACCGGGGGCAGCCTGGTTGAGCTCGAGTACGCTGAGGCGCCGGCTCTCTCGGACGTGCGCAGCCAGCTGGAATCCGCGGGCTATGAAAACGCCATGGTGCAGAACTTCGGCTCGGACACCGCGGTTCTTGTCCGGCTTCCGGCCGAATTCGACGACTCCGTGGGCGATCAGGTGGTATCCGCGCTCAGCAAGGATGCGGAACTGACCCTGGAGCGCTCCGAGTACGTTGGCGGCCAGGTGGGCGAGGAGCTGCGGGAGCAGGGTGGTATCGCGCTGCTTCTGGCGTTTTTCGTGGTGCTTGTCTATGTCGCCATGCGCTTCCAGCTCAAGTTCGGTTTTGCGTCCGTGGTGCCGCTGGTGCACGACGTGCTTATCGTGCTCGGGATCTTTTCGGTCTTCCAGCTCACCTTTGACCTGACCGTGCTGGCGGCGCTTCTGGCGGTGATCGGCTACTCGCTCAACGACACCATCATTGTTTCCGATCGCATCCGTGAGAACTTCCGCCGCATTCTCAAGGGCGGTCCCGTAGAGATTATCAACACCTCTCTCAATCAGGTGCTGCTTCGGACCATCGTCACTTCCGCGACCACACTGGTGGTGCTGATTTCGCTGCTGGTCTTCGGTGGCGAAATGATCCGGAACTTCGCGCTGGCCCTGTTCGTCGGCGTTCTGGTGGGTACCTATTCGTCTATCTATGTGGCGGCGAACATGCTGGTGGCCATGAACGTGAACCGGGATGACCTCTACGTGCCGAAGAAGGAAGGTGCGGAGGGCAGCCAGCCGGAAGACGAGGAGCCGCCGGACTGGCTCAAGCGCATGGAGTGAGGACAGGCGCCTTTCAGGCGCCTGTCATGCGCTGCCGGTAGGGCTGGGCCTGCTGCAGGATTTCGCGGAACAGCAGGTTGTTGGCGATCACCAGCTCGCCGGCCTTGCGCCCCAGCGGGTTGCCCTGCAGATCGCCGCCTACGGCCCCCGCCTCCTGGCTGATGAGGCTGGCCATCACCTGCTCGTGTCGCAGGTCAGTAGCCAGCACGGCGGCGTCCAGATAACCGCCCGCAACCCTTGCCATATCCAGGACGCTGCAGCCGTTGTACTGCAGATCCGCCCCTTCGCGCACCAGCGACCCCGCCACATCCAGCCAGAGGCCGCTGTCCTCGCCGCTGCTGCGCCGATTGAACAGGTTGCAGCTGATCAGGGTCTGGGGGAGCTGCTGGGTGGAGCGGGCCCGGATGCGCTGGCTGTTGAGTACCGCCCCGTAGCCCCTGCTGAAGGCGTATTCCTCACCCGTGAGCGGGCACAGGACCACGAGGTTTTCCGGCCGGTCGTTGATCTTCTGGAGCAGGGCGGTTGCGAATTCCGGCAGCCCACGGGCGAAGTTGCGTTCCCCCAGGAGCGGGAAAACGTGCCAGCTCTGGGCCCAGTCACCCGCCTCCACGTCGCCCACGGGGGCAATCCAGTGGTCCTTGTAGGAACGGCGCAGCAGTTCCTCGGTGCGTTCATGGATGCGATGCTCAATGGCATGCACGGTGCGCACCACCGCCTCCGGCGCCTTGCTGTCGGCGTCCAGGCGGGCCTGCTGGTCCTTGAGGAAATCGCTGTTCTGCCTTGCCGCGCGCAAGGCCATCTTGATTGCTGGCTGCATCAGGTTACCAATGGGGTCCGATTCGGATGGGCGGCGAACTATACCAGAAAACGCCGGGCAAGACGATTGTCGAGCGGGGTCCGGCGTCAGGGAAACCCGCGAGCCGCCTGCCGCCGATCCGTTGCGCGTGCTAGTATGCGCCCATCATTGGCAACAGGTGCCCGCCGGGCGGGTGGAAAGCGGAATGTCGGACTATCCTTCCCTGGCAGGCCTCCGGGTGGTGCTGGTTGAGCCTTCCCATCCGGGCAATATCGGCGCCGTGGCCCGGGCCATGAAGAACATGGGTGTTACCGAGCTGGTGCTGGTGTCACCGGTGTCCTTCCCGGATGAAAAAGCCAGCGCCCGGGCCTCCGGGGCGGATGACGTGCTTGCGGACGCCCGGGTTGTGGCGGACCTTGGGGAAGCCGTTGCGGACTGTGTGGAGGTGATCGGTGCCAGTGCGCGCTCGCGCAGCCTGACCTGGCCGGTTCTCAATCCGCGCGACTGTGGTGCCAGGGTGCTGGAGCGGCGCCGGCAGGGGCCCGTGGCCCTGGTGTTCGGGCGGGAGGACAACGGGCTTTCCAATGAGGAGCTGCGGCGCTGCCATTACCATGTGCAGGTGCCTTCGAATCCGGAGTTCAGCTCCCTGAATCTGGCCATGGCGGTACAGGTGATGCTCTATGAGGTGCGCATGCAGAGCCTGTTTGACGCGCCGGAGTCCGCTGCCCCGCAATGGCAGAGCACCCGCAGCCCGGCGGATGAGGGCTGGGATGAGCTGCCGGCCACCGCTGAGGACATGGAGCGCCTGCTGGCGCACCTGGAGCAGACACTGACGACCACCGGTTTTCACGATCCGGAGCGTCCGCGACAATTGATGGTCAGGATGCGTCGGCTTTTTCAGCGGGCTCATCCGGACCGCATGGAAATGAACATACTCAGGGGAATCCTGACCAGCGTCGATAAGCTGGCCCGTTCCCGGAACAGGGGCAATCATGTTTGACCATCTGCGCGAGGATATCCAGAGCGTTTTTCACCGTGATCCCGCGGCCCGCAATGCGTTCGAGGTTCTGACCAACTATCCCGGCCTGCATGCGCTGCTTTTCCATCGCATGAACCATCGGCTCTGGCAGTGGGGCTTCAAGTGGCTGGCCCGCACCATCTCCACCTTTGCGCGCTGGCTCACTGGTGTTGAGATTCACCCCGGAGCGACCATTGGCAGACGCTTCTTCATCGACCACGGCATGGGCGTGGTGATCGGAGAGACAACGATCATCGGTGACGATGTCACCCTTTATCAGGGCGTGACCCTGGGGGGTACCAGCTGGAATCACGGCAAGCGCCATCCGACCCTGGGCGATGGCGTGGTCGTGGGGGCCGGCGCCAAGATCCTGGGCCCCTTCACCATCGGCCGCCATGCCAAGGTGGGGTCGAATGCCGTGGTCACCAAGGAGGTGCCCGAAGGCGCCACTGTGGTGGGCATTCCCGGGCGCATCGTGACGAAGAAGGACGAGCCGGAGGAAGGGCGGCGCAAGGCCATGGAGCAGAAGATCGGGTTCGATGCCTACGGGCTCAGCGAGGACATGCCGGATCCCATCGCCCGCTCCATCCGCAGCATGCTGGACCACATGCATGTGGTGGACGAGCGTATCGAGTCCATGTGCAAGGCGCTGAAACAGATGGACAGCTATCGCGGCTCCACCGAGATGCCGCCGTTGCCGATGGACTTCGACTGTGGCGACGTACCGGCTGACGCTCAGGAAAAGGCGGCTGATGAGGGCGAGTCAGGGTCAAATACTTGACTGTTTTACTTGGTTAATCGATAATCAAAGTCTCCTGTCAGCACAACCGGATTCCGATCATGAAGCTGACCACCAAAGGGCGCTACGCCGTTACCGCAATGCTTGATCTGGCCCTCCATTCCGGGAATGGACCGGTCTCGCTTGCGGATATCTCGCAGCGGCAGGGCATATCGCTGTCCTACCTGGAACAGCTTTTTGCCAGACTGCGTCGGAGCAACCTCGTCACCAGTGTGCGCGGGCCCGGAGGTGGCTACCGGCTCACAGCGGCGGAGGATGCGATCTTCGTGGCGGACGTGGTGGATGCGGTCAGTGAGTCGCTGGATACCACCCGTTGTAATCGCGCCGGCGACTGCCAGAATGGGGAAATGTGCCTGACCCATCACCTCTGGGCGGATCTCGGGGATGAGATCCACCGTTTTCTCAGCCGGATCAGCCTGGCTGAACTCCGGGATAAACCGGAGATCCAGGCAGTGGCGCAGCGTCAGGATCAGCGCCAGCGCGAAACCGCGGTTATTGCGGGCGACACGCGCCCGGCAGGTGCCTGAGCGGTTGCCGCGCGGACGGTTCCCAACAGCGAAACAATCCCATGACACAGACCATCTATCTTGATTATGCCGCCACCACGCCCGTTGACCCGCGTGTGGCGGAGACGCTTCAGCAGTATCTGACACCGGACGGTATCTTCGGCAATCCGGCTTCCCGCTCCCATGCGGTCGGCTGGCAGGCCGAGGCGGCGGTGGAGCAGGCGCGCGCCCGGGTGGCCGGGCTCGTTGGCGCCGACAGCCGGGAGATCGTTTGGACCTCTGGTGCCACTGAGTCCGACAACCTGGCCATCAAGGGCGCGGCCATGGCCAATCAGGCCAGAGGATGCCACCTGATCACCTCTGTCATCGAGCACAAGGCGGTGGTGGACTGCTTCCTGTGGCTTGAGGAGCGGGGCTTTGAGGTGACCTGGCTCGAACCGGACGATTATGGCTGTATAGCGGTGGGCCAGGTGCAGGCGGCACTCAGGGCGGATACCATCCTGGTGTCATTGATGGCGGTGAACAACGAACTGGGCAGCATCAACCCCATTGCGGCCATCGGAAGCCTGCTGCGTGAACGGGGCGTTCTGTTCCATGTGGACGCGGCCCAGGCATCGGGCAAGATGGCCCTGGATGTCACCCGGATGCCGGTGGATCTGATGGCGCTCTCCGCGCACAAGGTCTATGGACCCAAGGGGGTCGGCGCGCTCTACGTGCGGCGGTCGCCGGACGTCACCATTGAGGCCCAGATGCATGGCGGCGGCCATGAACGTGGTCTGCGCTCGGGAACCCTGGCAACCCACCAGATCGCGGCCATGGGGCACGCCTTCAGCCTGGCGCTTGAGGAAGGCGGGGCCGAGGCTGAGAGGCTTGAGGCGCTGCGGTCGCGTTTCATCTCAGGCCTGGAAGGGCTGGAAGGTGTCCAGGTGCATGGTCCGGAAACAGAGCGTGTGCCCGGCATCATCAATATCGGCTTCGAGGGCGTGGACGGGGAATCCCTGCTGCTGGCCCTGAGAGGCATTGCCGTTTCTTCCGGTTCCGCGTGCGCCTCGGCCACCACCGAGCCCTCCTATGTGCTGCAGGGCATCGGCCTTCCGCCGGAAAAGGCTCAGGGCTCGCTGCGTTTCTCGCTGGGCCGTTTCAGTACGGAAACGGAAATTGATACAGCCGCCGAACGCATCACAGAGGCGGTTCAGAGGCTGCGCGAGCGCAGTGCCGCGCGGCGTGCGACGGTGTGACTTTACGCCTGAGGTGCGTATAATTCCGCCCGGATTCCACCGATTACCGATAACAGGAGTTTCATCAGATGGCTATTGAGCGCACCCTGTCGATCATCAAGCCGGATGCGGTGTCCCGCAACCTGATAGGCGAGATTGAGAGCCGTTTCGAGAAGGCTGGCCTGCAGATTGTGGCGGCCCGCATGATCCACATGACCCAGGAGCAGGCGGAGGGGTTCTACGCCGAGCACCGCGAGCGCCCGTTCTTCCCGGATCTGGTGGGTTTTATGACCTCCGGCCCGGTGATCGTCCAGGTGCTGGAAGGCGAGAACGCCATTGCCCGTAACCGGGAACTGATGGGCGCCACCAATCCCAAGGAAGCGGAAGCAGGCACTATCCGCGCGGACTATGCTGATTCCATCGACGCCAACGCGGTCCACGGGTCCGATTCACCGGAATCCGCCGAGCGCGAAATCGCCTATTTCTTCAACGACAGCGAGATCTGCCCACGCACCCTGTAAGACCCGCGTGGGCACAGAAGGTACCCGACCATGAGCAACACCGGCTCCCAGAGTCCAGCTGAGAAGGTCAATCTGCTTGGCCTGCCACGGCACAAGATGGAGCAGTTCTTCGTCGACATCGGCGAGAAGAAGTTCCGTGCCGGGCAGGTGATGAAGTGGATCCATCACTACGGGGTGGATGATTTCGAGGCCATGACCAACGTCAGCAAGACACTGCGTGCACGGCTGGCGGAAATCGCCGAGATCCGGGGGCCGGAGGTGCTGCTTGATGAGACCTCCAGCGACGGCACACGCAAGTGGGTCATGCGCATGGCCGAGGGCAACAGCATCGAGGCGGTGCTGATTCCCGATGGCGAGCGTGGCACCCTGTGCGTTTCCTCCCAGGTCGGGTGCAGCCTGGACTGCAGTTTCTGCTCCACCGGCAAGCGTGGCTTCAACCGCAATCTTTCCGCAGCCGAGATCATCGGCCAGGTCTGGGCAGCGCTTCGGACCTTCATGCCCTTTGACCGCACAAAGGAGCGGCCCATCACCAATGTGGTGATGATGGGCATGGGCGAGCCGTTGCTGAACTTCGACAACGTCGTCGATGCCATGGATCTGATGATGGATGACTGGGCCTACGGCATCTCCAAGCGGCGGGTTACCGTGAGCACCTCCGGGGTGATTCCGGCACTGGAGAAGCTGGGCGAGGTTTCGGATGTGTCACTTGCCATTTCGCTCCATGCCCCCAATGATGAGCTGCGTAATGAGCTGGTGCCGCTGAACCGCAAGTACCCCATTGAGCGGCTGCTTTCGGCGACGAAACAGTACCTGTCCGGGCTCGGTGACCGGCGCCGTGCGACCATCGAGTACACCCTGATCGAGGGTGTCAACGATCAGCCGGAGCATGCGACGCAACTCGCGGATCTACTGGTGGACGTGCCGTGCAAGGTCAACCTGATCCCGTTCAACCCCTTCCCCGAGAGCGATTACCGTCGCCCGAGCGGGAATGCGGTGAAGCGGTTTCAGGACATAATGAACCAGGCCGGCTATATTACAACGGTGCGTACAACGCGCGGCGATGATATTGATGCCGCCTGCGGCCAGCTGGTCGGTCAGTTCGAGGACCGAACCCGCCGCAGTGAGCGTTACATTCCGGTTCACCAGGAGGTGGGCTGAAGGGCAACGATTCGGGGGGGTGACTGACTCCATGCCAATGCGACTGAGGGCTGACGCGACGCGGATCACCGTGATCCTTCTGCTGTGCATTTTCGCGGCGGGATGTGTCTCGCAGCGGGAGGGAACCTTTGCCTCAGGGGATTCTGAGCAGGCAGAGGAAGACTATGTGCGTCTGGGGCTGGCCTATATCAAGAATGACCGCTATGACCGGGCCCGCCGTCATCTGGATCGTGCGCTTGAGATCAATGATGAAAGCGCCCCCGCGATCGCCGCCAGGGCCCTGATCAGCGAGGAGGAAGGTGAGTACGGCCTGGCTGAGGAACGCTTCCGGCAAGCGCTGGATCTGGAGCCGGAGTATACCCGTGGCCGTGCCCATTTCGGGGTTTTTCTCTATAACCGTGGCCGCTACGAAGAGGCTCTGGAACAGTTCCGGAAAGCTTCCGAGGATACCGATTACGACAGTCGTGCTGGATTGTTCGTCAACCTTGCACGTGCTGCGGGTCAGCTGGAACGCCATGATGAGGCCGCCGAAGCCTATAAGCGCGCCATGCAGCTGCGGCGGGGCAGTACAAAAGCCCACATTGGCGCGGTAACCTCCCTTATCGATGCCGGGCGTCATTCGGAAGCCCGGCCCCTGTACCGTCAACTGACCATGCGTATCGAGCGTTCCCGGGATGCTTCCCATACGCCCGCATCCCTGTTGGCGGGCATCCGCCTGGCAAGAGAGTCAGGGGATGATCGAGAGGCGTCCGAGCTCGCGGAGCAGTTGCGGGAGCGTTTCCCGGATTCCGAGGAATACCAGCAATACAGGACCATGGTCAGCGATGAGTGAAGAGGGTAGCGCGGAGAACAGTAATGGGCCGACAACCCGGCTCGTAGGCGAGCAGCTGCGGACCGCCCGCGAGCACCACGGAATGGATCGCCAGGATGTGGCGGATCAGCTGCATCTGAGACCATCGATCATCCAGGCCATTGAGGAAAGTGATTACGAGGCGATGCCTGCGGATCTTTTCCTGAAAGGGTATGTCCGGACCTATGCCCGTCTCACGGAACAGGACGGGGATGACCTGATCGCGCGGCTGGACCGGGAGCTCGAACCCTACCGCGAGAAGCAGGAAGCGCAGAAGGAACCCAGCCCGACGGAAATCATACGCCAGAAGAAGCTGCGCAGGCGTCGTCTCGGGGGCATGACCATCGCGCTCCTTATGGCGCTGACACTCGGCTGGGCGGGTTATCAGTACGGGCCCTGGGTGGTGGATTCAGCCGTGGATGCGGCTGGTGAGGTGGAGCTTGAAGTGCCGGACTCAGGGTCGGGTGCGGAGGGTGAATCCGAGCCGGACAGCGCAACGGGTACCGAAGATACCACTGAGTCAGAGAGCTCTGAAGGGGACACCTCTTCCACGGAGCAGCCATCTGATGGAGCGGGCACTGAGCCGGCACTGTCAACGCCGATTGCCCAGGTGGATGAGCCGGGAGCAGACGCGTCCAACGGCGGAACGCAGTCGGAATCCGGTGAACAGGCGGGTGGCAGTCAGGGCTCACTGACCATTACTTTTGATGGTGCCTGCTGGGTTGAGGTGGTTAATGGCAATGGGGAACGGGTCGTGGTCACCCTTGCCCAGGAGGGTGAGACGGTTGATTATGAGGGGCCCGCGCCCTTCGAGGTGCTGCTCGGCAACGTTGATGCGGTCGCCTCAGTCCGCTTCATGGGTGAAACAGTGGATCTCGACCAGTACCCCGTGAATGCAGGGCGCGCACAGTTTGTGCTCGATACAGGCAATGGCTGAGCCCCACAGGGGCAGCCGCAGAGAATGGCAGGTTCAGAACGATGCTTAAGAACGAAGAGTCTCCCATCAAGCGCAGGCCTTCCCGCCAGATCCATGTGGGGTCGGTGCCCGTGGGGGGTGATGCGCCCATTGCCGTTCAGAGCATGACCAATACCGACACCCTTGATGTTGAGGGCACGGTGGCGCAGATCCGGGGTCTGGAAGAAGCCGGCGCCGACATCGTCCGGGTCTCGGTGCCGGACATGGATTCCGCCGAGGCTTTTGCGAAGATTCGCGCGGCCGTGAACGTCCCGCTGGTGGCGGATATCCATTTCGACTACAAGATCGCTCTGCGCGTGGCGGAGCTGGGCGTGGACTGCCTGCGCATCAATCCCGGCAACATCGGCAAGGAAGAGCGGGTGAGGGCGGTGATCAACGCGGCCAAGGATCACGGCATCCCGATCCGTATCGGCGTCAACGCCGGCTCCCTGGAAAAGGATCTGCAGCGCAAGTACGGCGAACCCACTTCCGAGGCGATGGTGGAATCCGCGATGCGCCACATCGAGATCCTCGACCGGTACGACTTCAAGGACTTCAAGGTCAGCCTCAAGGCCTCCGATGTGATCATGGCCGTCCAGGCCTATCGGCTCATTGCGGATAAGATCGAACAGCCGCTTCACCTGGGGATCACGGAGGCAGGTGGCCTGCGCTCCGGCGCCGTGAAGTCGTCCGTTGGACTGGGGATGCTGCTGGCGGAAGGGATCGGTGATACCATCCGCATCTCGCTGGCGGCGGACCCGGTTGAGGAGATCAAGGTCGGCTTCGACATCCTCAAGAGTCTGCGCCTGCGCACGCGCGGGATCAACTTCATCGCCTGCCCGAGTTGCTCGCGCCAGAACTTCGATGTGATCGGCACCATGAACGAGCTGGAGTCCCGGCTGGAGGATGTGAACACCTCCATGGACGTGGCTGTGATCGGCTGCATCGTCAACGGCCCCGGTGAGGCGAAGGAAGCGGACATCGGCATCACCGGCGGCACGCCCCAGCACCTGATGTACCAGGATGGGGACAAGGACCGCAAAATCGACAAGGCCTCCCTGGTGGATGACCTGGAGCGCGAGATCCGGCAACGGGCCGCGCGCAAGAAGGCGGAAGAAGACGCCATCATCGCCAAGGGCTGATCGCGGGCGGGCAACCACGCGACCGAACAGGGGAGAACCTTGGCCAGAATACAGGCAATTCGTGGAATGAACGACATACTGCCGGACCAATCACCGGTCTGGCAGTATGTGGAGCGCACCCTGGGCGGCGTGCTCAGCGCCTATGGGTACCGCGAGATCCGCATGCCCATCGTGGAGAAAACCGAGCTGTTCAGCCGCTCCATCGGCGAAGTCACCGACATCGTCGAGAAGGAGATGTACACCTTCGAGGACCGCAACGGCGACAGGCTGACCCTGAGACCGGAAGGCACCGCCGGCTGTGTCCGTGCGGCGGAGCAGCACGGGCTGCTGTTCAACCAGCAGCAGCGCCTCTGGTACACCGGCCCCATGTTCCGCCATGAACGCCCGCAGAAAGGGCGCTACCGCCAGTTCCACCAGATCGGTGTGGAAGCCTTCGGTATGGAAGGACCGGACATTGATGCCGAGCTGCTGCTGATGACCGCCCGCATCTGGCGGGCGCTGGGCCTTGCGGACCAGGTGCGTCTGGAGATCAATTCGCTGGGCACCGCCGCCGACCGCCAGCGCTATCGCGACGCGCTTACCGCCTACCTCGAGAACCACCGTGACAGGCTCGATGAGGACAGCCAGCGTCGGCTTGCCAGCAATCCGCTGCGGATCCTGGACTCGAAAGTGGCCGAGACCCAGCGTGTGCTCGAGGATGCGCCGGTGCTGGCGGACTATATCGGCGAGGAAAGCCGTGAACATTTCCGTGCCCTGTGTGAACGCCTGGACGCGGCCGGCCTTGCCTACAGTGTGAACGCCGGTCTGGTCCGGGGACTGGACTACTACGGTAAAACCGTGTTCGAGTGGGTCACCGACGCGCTGGGGGCCCAGGGCACGGTCTGTGCCGGGGGGCGTTACGATGGCCTGGTGGAGCAGCTCGGTGGGCGTTCCACGCCGGCAATCGGGTTCGCCATGGGCATGGAACGTCTGATCCTGCTGCTGGAGACAGAAGGGCTGATCCCGGAATGGGTCAACAGTCATGCCGATATCTATGTCATGGGCATGGACGACAGCCTTTCCGCCCAGGCGTTCGCCCTTGCGGAGCGTCTGCGGGATGCGCTGCCAGCCCACCGGGTGGTGAGCCACTGCGGTGGCGGTGGTTTCAAGAGCCGCATGAAAAAGGCCGACGCCTCCGGGGCACGGCTGGCGGTGATTCTGGGCGCCGATGAAGCCGCGGCCGGGGAGGTCAGCGTGAAGAACCTGGCAAATACCGAGCAGCAGCGGATTGCGCAATCCGAGCTGGTAGCCGCCTGTCAGGCCCACCTCGGTGATAAAGCGAACGAACAGGGAGAATAGGAAGTGGCCGAAGAAGACGAACAGTGGGAAGCGTTCAAACGCTGGTGGAAGCAGAACGGTTCCAGTGTGCTGATGGGCATTGCCATCGTGGTTCTGGGTATAGCCGGCTGGCAGTACTGGGAGTCGCGCGAAGCGGCGGCCCGGGCGGAAGCCCGCCAGGGTTTTGACAGCGTGATGAGCACCCTGCAGTCGGACGAGGACACCGAGGAACGGCTGTCCTCCATGGAGTACGCGCTGGACAACCTCAAGGACAGCCAGCCGGAAAGCCCCTATACGGTGTTCTCCGCCATGGTTGCGGCCAACGTCTACATGCAGGAATCCCGTCCGGAAGACGCGGCTGACGAGCTGGACTGGGCATTGGAGCGGGCGGGCGGTCAGCCGCTGCCGCGTGTGATCCGTCTGCGTCTGGCTCGGGCCCAGCTGGCCAGCGACGATGCTGAGGGGGCGCTGTCAACGCTGGAAGGCGTTGATGATGCCGGGGAATTCGCGCCCCTGTTCCATGAACTCAAGGGGGATGCACACCATGCCGCCGGGAATGAGGACGCAGCGCGGGAAGCCTACCAGGCAGCGCGTGACTCCCACGGTGAGGATGTGAACGATCGCCTGCTTGAGCTCAAGCTCAGTGATCTTGCCGTAATGGAGGAGGGTTGATGCGGGCACCTACCGCAGCCTGGCGCTGCCTGATGACCTGTATTCTTGCCGGTGGCGTGCTCGCCGGATGCAGTAGTTCCGAGCCCCGGGAGCAGCCGGCTCCCGTCCCCGAGGTCAGCGGTGACGCGGAGATCCGCGAGATCTGGAGCCGTCGTGTGGGGGAGGGAATGGATGGCCAGTACCTTTTCCTGTCGCCTGGAATCCAGGAGGAGACGGTCTTCGCCGCCACCCAGAACGGTTATATTACCGCCTTTAACGCCCGCAACGGCCGCCGGGACTGGTGGGAAAAGCTGGATGAACGCCTTCTCGCCGGCGTGGGCGTGGATGAGGATCACCTCTATGTGGTGACCCGCAACGGTGAGCTGATTGCTCTTTCCCATGAGGGCGAAGAGCAGTGGCGCGCCTCGCTGCCCAATGAATCCCTGGTGCCACCCCAGAGCAACGGGCGTTATGTGGTGGCGCAGACCATTGACGGCGAGCTTCTGGCGTTCAACCAGTCCAATGGCAACCGGCGGTGGCAGTATGACAGCAACATGCCGGTGCTCAGCTTCCGCGGCAATGCCACGCCCTGGATGGATGGCAGTCGCGTGATAGCTGGCTTCGATAATGGCCGGGTTGTAGCCCTCGATGTGAACAGTGGCGCGGTTCAGTGGGAGCAGAGGCTGGCCCAGCCTGCGGGCAGAACCGAGCTGGAGCGGTTGGTGGATGTGGACTCCTCGCCCTATGTGGTGGACGACACCGTCTATGTGAGTGCCTATCAGGGCAGCGTCACGGCACTGGAACTGCGCTCCGGGGAGGAGCGCTGGAGCCGCGAGCTGTCGAGTCTGGAAGCGCCCGCCGTGACCGATGAGCAGGTCGTGGCCGCCGGTGCCGACGGAACCCTGGTGGGTTTCGAACGCGCTTCCCGCAGTGAACTGTGGCGCCACCGCGAGCTGGCCTGGCGTCAGCCGACGGCCCCCGTGGCCCTGGGCAACCATGCCGTGGTGGGGGATTTTGAGGGCTACCTCTACGCGGTTGATGCCACTGACGGCACCATGGATGGTCGCGTTCTCGTCGATGACGAAGGCCTGCGCACGGATCCCATCCGCTTCCGTGACCGTGTGATCGTCTTCGGCAACGGAGGCTGGCTGGCCTCCTACCACGTACGGGAAGGTGACAACTGACGTCCATGACGCCCGTAATCGCCGTTGTCGGCCGCCCCAATGTGGGCAAGTCCACGCTGTTCAACCAGCTCACGCGCAGCCGGGATGCCCTGGTGGCCGACTTCTCGGGCCTGACCCGGGACCGCCAGTATGGCGAGGGCCGTCACCACGGACACCGCTTCATCGCCATTGATACCGGCGGCCTTGCCGGCGATGACGAGGGCGTTGACCAGCTCATGGCGGGCCAGGCCGAGGCGGCTATCGAGGAGGCCGACGAGGTGCTGCTGGTGGTCGATGGCCGTGCCGGGCTCACCCCGGGTGACGAGTACATCATCGACCGGCTCCGCCGCCAGGGTGTGAGCGCCCACCTGATCATCAACAAGACCGATGGCCAGGACGAGGACCAGGCCGCCGCCGAGTTCCATGGCCTTGGCTTTGATCCCCTCCATCGGATTTCCGCCGCCCATAACCGGGGTATCCGCAGTCTTCTGGACGGGGTGCTCGGTGATGCCGAGGCCCTGGAAGACGACGCAGAGGAGGAGGAAGAGGACGGGCGCATCCAGGTCGGGATCATCGGCCGGCCGAATGTGGGCAAGTCCACCCTGGTCAACCGCATCCTTGGTGAGGACCGGGTTGTGGTCTATGACGAACCCGGTACCACGCGCGACAGCATCCGGATCCCGTTCAGCCGCCGTGACCGTGACTACACCCTGATCGACACCGCCGGCGTGCGCCGTCGGCGCCAGGTCAAGGAAACAGTCGAGAAGTTCTCGGTGGTAAAGACACTCCAGTCCATCGAAAAAGCCCATGTGGTGATCGCGATGATCGATGCCCGCGAGGGGCTGGTCGACCAGGACATGCACCTGATCGGCTTTGCCCTGGACGCCGGGCGAGCCGTGGTGGTGGCGATCAACAAGTGGGATGGCATGGATCCCGAGGACCGGCGCTGGCTGAAGGAGCATCTGAAGTGGCGGCTGGGCTTTCTCGACTACGCCCGGATGCACTTCATCTCGGCGCTGCACGGCACCGGAGTGGGGGATCTCTACGAGTCAATTGATGCGGGCTACGACTCCGCCATGGCCAAGTGGTCCACCAACCATCTGACCCGCATCCTGCAGGATGCCGTTACCCAGCACCCGCCGCCCATTGTGCGGGGCCACCGCATCAAGCTGCGCTACGCCCACCAGGGAGGTTCATGCCCGCCGCGGATCGTGGTTCACGGCACCCAGGCGGATGCCGTGCCCAGGGATTACCAGCGTTACCTGGAGAATACCTACCGCCGGGTTCTGAAGGTTGAGGCAACGCCCATCCGTTTTGAGTTCCGGTCGCCGGACAACCCCTTCGAGGGCCGCAAGAACACCCTCAACAAGCGCCAGAAGCAGAAGAAGGCGCGTCTGATGCAGCACGTGAAGAAGAACGAGAAGCAGAGCAAGCGCCGCAAGAAACGGGGCTGAGGCGCGTCAGGCCAGCCCCTGATCCGCCACCTGCTTCGCCTGTATCGCCGTCAGTGCGATGGTGAAGACGATATCCTCCACCATGGCGCCCCTTGAGAGGTCGTTCACCGGCTTGCGCAGGCCCTGCAGCATGGGGCCGATGCTCACCACGTTGGCGCTGCGCTGTACCGCCTTGTAGGTGGTGTTGCCGGTGTTCAGGTCCGGGAACACGAAGACGGTGGCCCGGCCCGCTACCGGACTGTCCGGCGCCTTGCTGCGGGCGACACTCTCAATGGCGGCGGCGTCGTACTGCAGCGGACCGTCGATGATCAGCTCCGGGCGCCGCTCGCTGGCGATCTCCGTCGCCTGGCGCACCTTCTCCACATCATCCCCGCTGCCGGAGCTGCCCGTGCTGTAGCTGATCATGGCCACCCTGGGCGTGATGCCGAAGGTTGTCGCGGAGTCCGCGCTCTGGATGGCGATGTCCGCCAGCTCCTCGGCGTCCGGGTCCGGGTTCACGGCGCAGTCGCCGTAGACCCGCACCTGGTCGGGCAGGCACATGAAGAACACCGAGGAGACGATCCGCGCCGCCTGGTGGGTCTTGATCAGCTGCAGGGCAGGGCGGATGGTGTTGGCGGTGGTGTGCACCGCACCGGAAACGAGCCCGTCCATCTCGTCCAGGGCCACCATCAGGGTCGCCAGCATCACGTTGTCCTCCAGCAGGGCCCGGGCCATGTCGGGCTTCATGCCCTTGTGCCGGCGCAGTTCGACCATGCTGTCGACATAGCTGTCGCGCACCTCATCCGGGTCAATAATCCGGATGCTGTCGGGCAGGGTGATGTCCCGGGAATGGGCCACCGAATGGATGTGGTCCGGTTTGCCCACCAGCACACAGTCGGCGATGCCCTTTTCCTGGCAGCGCGCGGCGGCCTGCAGTGTCCTTGGCTCGTCGCCCTCCGGCAGGATGATGCGCTTGCCGGCCTCGCGGGCCCGACGGGTCAGGAGGTAGCGGAACGCCGGCGGTGACAGGCGCGGTTCACGGTCCACCGCCAGCTGGTCGCGCAGCCACTCGGCATCGATGGCCTCGGCCGTGGTCTCCATGACCTTCTCAATGCGCTCAGTGTCATCCACGGGTACCGCAATCGCCATGGAGGCCAGGCAGTGGGTGGTGTGGTAGGTGTCCATGGTGGAAGTCATGATCGGCAGGCCGGTTTCCAGCGCCGAACGGCAGAAGCTCAGGGTCTGGTCACTGGGCCTGAGTCCGCCGGTCAGGATCAGTCCCGCCAGGGGAATGCCTGAGAGTGCCGCCAGCGCGACGGCGACGATGATGTCTTCACGGTCACCGGGGGTGACCAGCAGGGTGCCTGGCCTGAGGGTTGCCACCATATTGGGAATGGTGCGCGAGGCGATGCTGACGCGGCGCACCCGCCGCCGATCCATGTCGCCACTGTGCAGGCGCTCAGCGTCCAGTTCCCGGGCGATGTCACTGACCCGGGGTTCCACCAGCTGCGGGCGCCAGGGAATGGCACCGATGAGTCTCAGGTGGCCGTCCCGCAGTGGTGGGCATTCGCTGGCCCAGTCAGGCACCGGATCCGGCTCCGTGTCGTCGGTGGCCAGCGGCAGGCTGTGGCCGGTGGGCTCGCCCAGGCGGTTCAGGATGGCGCCGATCACCGGTGTGGATCCGGATTCGGAGAAGATGCGGCTGGTGAAGGTCAGGCGCTCGCCGAGTTCCTCGGGCCCGCGCTCTCCAGGGGCAGTCACCAGTATCACCTGTGCGTCCAGGTTGCGGGCCATCTCCACATTCAGGCGCTGGGTGTAGCTTTCCTGGCTGTCCGGCACCAGCCCTTCCACGATCACCACATCGCAGTCCTCGCAGGACTCATGGTAGCGGCTGACCATGTCCTCCATGAGCTCGCCGGAGCGGCCCTGGTTGATCCATTCCTGCGCATGGCGCAGGGAAACCGGCGTGGAGGGTTCAAGGTTGGTGCGGGCGCGGACAAAGTGGACGGAGGCGTCCGAATCCTCGCCCATGGCGCTCTGGGCCACCGGCTTGAAGAAGCCCACGCGGAGCCCCAGGCGGTCCAGCGCCCGCACCAGGCCCAGGCATACGGAAGTGAGCCCGGAGTGGAGGTCAGTCGGCGCAATGAACAGGTTCTGGGCCATCAGGCGGTCCTCCTGCCGGTGGTCAGGCGCTGCGTATCAAGTGCGATCATCTGTTCCTCGTCCGTGGGGATCACCAGTACCGGTGGCGTACCGGAGGCCTGAATGGCGGCGACCGGCTCCGGGCTGCGGTTGGACGCCTCATCCAGCGCCAGTCCGAAAATGCCCAGATGCGCCAGGGTCCGTTGCCGTACCAGGGGGCTGTTCTCGCCGATGCCGCCGGTGAACACCAGGGCGTCCAGGCGTTCCAGAGAGGTCATCATGGCCCCGATGTAGCGTGCCAGCCGGAAGCAGAAGACGTTCACGGCCAGATCGGCCTGTTCATGGCCGTCCTCGGCCGCTTCTGTGAGGGTGCGCATGTCGTGGCTGATCCCGGAGAGCCCCAGAAGGCCGCTTTCGCGGTTCAGCATGTCGTGTATGGCCTCGGCGCCGTATCCCCGGCGCAGCAGGAAGTCGAACAGGCCGGGGTCGACGTCGCCGCTGCGGGTGCCCATGACCAGACCCTCCAGGGGCGTCAGGCCCATGCTGGTATCCGCGCTCTGGCCATCCCGCACGGCGGTGACACTGCAGCCATTACCCAGGTGGGCGGAGATGATGGAGGTGTGTTCGGGCGGCTGGTCCAGCCAGGCCGCGGCCTGCTGCAGGATCCAGCGGTGGCTGGTGCCGTGGAAGCCGTAGCGGCGCACGCCGTGATCCTGGTAAAGGGCCCGGGGAACGGCGTAGTGATACGCCGCCGCTGGCAGTGACTGGTGGAAAGCGGTATCGAATACGGCCACCTGGGGGCAGTCGGGATAGAGCGATTGCAGGGCGCGGATGCCGGCAAGGTTGGCCGGATTGTGCAGCGGCGCCAGTGTGCTGCAGCCATCAATGGCCGCTGTGACCTGATCGTCGATCAGTGCCGAATCCGTGAAGGCCTCGCCGCCATGGACCACGCGGTGGCCCACCGCGTCCGGCTCACGGGAGAGCAGGGCCTGATCCTTCAGGCGCTGCAGACAGGCTTCCAGCGCTTCGTGGTGACCGCTGCCGGTGGCGAGGGACTCACAGGCGCCCTGGGGTGCTTTCTGGTTCAGGATGGGGGCATCCGTGCCCAGGCGCTCCGCCAGGAAGGCGGCCAGAACGTGATAGTCGGGTGCTGTTGCCAGTGTCAGTTTCAGTGAGGAACTGCCGGCATTGATGACGAGCAGGTGCTGTTGATCCATATCAGCATCCTAACCGTCCACGTGGTCGCTGCACCAGAGCAGGAACTCGCGCTCACTGAGGGGGTGGGTAAACAGGAACCCCTGGGCATAGTCGCAGCGCTCTGTGCCGAGGAACGCCAGCTGATCCTGGTATTCAACGCCCTCGGCGACCACCTTCAGCCCCAGGCTGTGGGCCATGTTGATGATGGCGCTCACCAGCGCGGTGTCGTCGGAGTCGCGGTTCAGGTCGCCCACGAAGGATTTGTCGATCTTGAGGGTATCGAAGGGGTAATTCTTGAGGTAGCCCAGGGCGGAATAGCCGGTTCCAAAGTCATCCACGGACAGGCGCACGCCCATGGCATCGAGGTCACGGAGCACGCGGTCTGTTTCCAGGTTGTTGTCCAGGATCAGGCGTTCAGTGATCTCCAGTTCGAGATACTGGCCTTCCAGGCCGGTTTCCTCCAGTGCGGCACTGACTGTCTCCACGAAGTGTGGATCGCGGAACTGGCGGGGTGAAACATTGACCGCCATGATTACCGGGTCGCCCGTCAGCTTCTGCCAGCGGCTGACCGCCCGGCACGCCTCGCGGATCACCCAGCGGCCGATGGAGATGATGAGGCCGGTTTCCTCTGCGAGCGGAATGAAGCGGTCCGGGGGCACCATGCCGAGCGTGGGATTGTTCCAGCGCAGCAGCGCCTCCGCCCCCATGATGCGGCTGTCGCTGAGCCGCAGTATCGGCTGGAAGCGCAACTCGAATTCCTGCATTTCCAGCGCGCGCCGGAGCAGGCTCTCCTTCTGGAGGCGTTCCTGGGAGACCTCCTTCATCTCCGGGGCAAAGCGCTGGAGGGCACTCTTGCCCCGGTTCTTGGCTTCGTACATCGCGGCGTCGGCGTTCTGCAGCAGGTTGGTGCTGTTCTCGCCGTCACCGGGGTAGATGGCGATACCGATACTGGTACTCACAAACAGCTCATGCCCGGCGATGTTGAACGGCGGCACGAAGGTCTGGAGGATGCGTTCGGCCACCTGTTCCGCGGCACCAGGGGAGGCCAGGGTGGGCAGGATGATCAGGAACTCATCGCCACCCAGGCGGGCGATGGTGCTGGTGCCGCGCAGACAGGCGGAGATCCGGCGCGAGGCCTCGATCAGCATGTTGTCGCCGGCGTCGTGGCCCATGGTGTCGTTGACGTGCTTGAAATTGTCCAGATCCAGGAACATCACGCCCACCATGGTCTGATCCCGTCGCGCCTGCGCCAGCGCCAGCTTGAGCCGGTCCAGCGCCAGCATCCGGTTGGGCAGGCCCGTGAGGATGTCGTAGTTGGCCTGTCGCAGGAGCTGCTGTTCGTAGCGTTTGCGGATGCTGATGTCCTCGCCGAGGATCAGGTAATGGGAGGGGTGTTCGTCGTCATTGCGGATGGGGGTGACCACCACCTGTTCCCAGAAACGCTCACCATTGTCCCGCGTGCGCTGCATCTCCCCCTGCCACACGCCGACCCGCTGGACCTGCAGACGGACGTTGTTCCACAGCTCGCGGTTCTCTTCCTCGCTGAGCGTGTCCGCAGTGAGGAAGGCCGGATGGTGGCCGGTGACGTCGTCCATGCGCAGGCCGGTGAGCTGCAGGAACTTGTTATTGGCGTATTCAATCTGCCAGGCGCGGTCGCAGATGATCACGGAGGAGGGGCTCTGTTCCAGCGCCAGAGAGAGTTTGCGGATTTCCGCCTCGTCCGCCTTCTGGCGCTCGAGATCCTCACGCAGACGCTCGCGCATGCTGTTGATGGCTTCCGTGACATGGTCCAGCTCGTCCTGGCGCCGGGGTGGCCGGGAGTGACGGTCCAGTATCAGCGGCTCGTTCAGGTTCTTCAGTGTGAATCGGCGTGCGTAATTGGCCATGGTGGTGAGATGGCGGGCCACGAAATAGTGGAAGATCCACAGCAGCAGCAGTGACAGGAAAAACGTGCGCAGCGACTGGGTGGTAAGGATGACACGGACGTTGCGCCTGAGGTTCATCCAGGCCCCTTTGAGGCTGGCAGTGACGGTGACATGTCCGAGACGCTCGCCGTCATACTCGAGCTCGAATTCATGGGTGGCGGTGCTGTTATTCTCCGGAATGGTTCCGGCGCGGATGACCCCTTCAGGCTCCATTTCAAGCCTTGCATGGGCAATGTCCGGCAGGCTGGTGATCCCTTCCAGCTGCACCTTGATCAGCTCCTGGTCGATGGCCCAGGCGCTGCTGGCAAGGCTGTTGCTGTAACCCGTCTCGATCACGCTGAGGCGCTGTTCAATGCTCGCGACATCCGAACGGTAGCTGACCCAGAGCTGCGCTGCCGCGGCGACCAGGGTGAAAATCGAGCTGCACAGTATGATCAGGCCCAGCAGTCGCAGAGACAGGGGCGAACGGATGATGGGGCTCCGGGACCAGGACAGGGGGGTACGCATGGGGCGGCGGCTCGACTCCGGTTTGGTCGGGGTTGGGTTGCCGGACGTTCACACTATAGCAGTCAGGGCATGAACCGTCGCATAAGCCAGCGGCGCTGTGGACGATGCCTGAGAAGCGGATAACAGAAAAGGAGGGAAAAAATGGCGTCCCGTAGGGGACTCGAACCCCTGTTACTGCCGTGAAAGGGCAGTGTCCTAACCACTAGACGAACGGGACGCGACGCCGTGCGTTACAGGTTGCGCACTTTATGGAAGCCGGGGCGGGCTGTCAACCATTATCTGAACCAGTCCGCGCAGCCGGGCCCCGCAGGCAGGCCTTGAAGGTTGTGCCGATCCCGCGGAGTACCGTGGCCGCGCCCGTCTGCCGGTAGCGCTTGAACAGGGCCTCCGCGACGGGTCTGTGGCGGGGGGAGAGCTGCCCGCGGACCTCCTCGAGCGTACCGCCGGCGAGGGCGGCCAGGGCGATTTCATAGCGGATCTTGTTCTCCCCGGCACAGCGGTAGAAGAGATCCTCCCGGGTACCGGGCTCGGGCTCGCCTCGCGCTTCATGAACCTGGCGGGCGCAGCGGGCAAAGCGGGCATGGATGTTGGAGTAGGTTCCGGCAGCACCGTCCTCCTCCAGGGCACTGTGGAGCTGGTCTATACGCCGGGCACCGGCATTGCTCAGCCCGGGCAGGGTGTCCCTCAGAATGGCCGGGGACAGGCCCTGTTCCATGAGCTGCACCGAGGTGATGTACTGGCTGGCGATCAGCCCGCAGGCCTGATAGCTGGCGCCGTCGAAGGCTCTGGCGCTGTCCGTGGGCTCAGCGGTGGCCGGCAGGGCCAGGGACAGCAGCAGCCCCACCAGCACACGTCGGGCCGGGAGGGTCATCCCACCGCCTCGGCCAGAGCCTGTTCCACACTGGCATACTGGAACGCGAATCCGGATTCCAGAAGCCGCTCCGGGCGCGCCTTCTGGCCGGTGAGAAGCAGGCGCGCCATTTCCCCGAGGGCCAGCCTGAGCGCCACCGGTGGTACCGGCAGGCAGGCGGGGCGATTCAGGACCTGTGCCAGTGCCCGGGTGAACTCGGCATTGGTGACGGGCTCCGGGGCTGTCAGGTTGAAGGGGCCACTGAGCTCGGGGGAATCGAGTAGATGGATCAGCCCCTGGACCATGTCCTGGCGGTGGATCCAGGGCATGTACTGGCGGCCATTACCCAGGCGCCCGCCCAGTCCGAGCCGGAACAGGGGCAGCATCTGCTGCAGGAAGCCACCGTTACGGCCGATGACAAGCCCGGTACGCGACAGGCAGACCCGGGCATCACCGCTCAGGCGGGTGGCGGATGCTTCCCATGCGGCGCACAGGCGGTGGGTGAACTCGTCCCGGGGCTCGGTACCCTCGGTCACGTCCCTTTCGCCCTGATCGCCGTAGTAGCCCACGGCGGACCCCGAGATCACGGCTTCGGGCAGGGCGTCGCGACGCTGCAGCTGCGAGACCAGCTCATCGGTGAAGGTGATGCGGCTGTCCCAGAGGGCCTGTTTGCGCTTCTGCGTCCAGCGTTTCTCGGCAATGCCTTCACCCGCGAGATTGATCACGGCATCAATGGTCGGGAGGGCCGGCACTTCGTCCAGGCGGTGTATCACCTGGACGCGGCCGCAGAGGCGCTGGACTTCGGCTTCGTCGCGGCGGCTCAGTACGGTCAGGCTGCGGCCCTCGCAGTGGAGCTGATGGCAGAGCAGCTGACCGATAAAGCCAGTGCCGCCGGTGATCAGGATGTGCTGGTTCATAGGGTACTCCCGTTGGGGTTCAATCCATGCTGAACCTGTCTCAATGGTGGCATCGACAGGGGTGCCCGGCCAGGAAAAGGTTCACGAATCCCGCATGGTCGCGCCTTCTGTGCGCTGATATCCTCCTGTTATGTTCGAATGGCCCTATATTCTGGATTTCTGGTTCGGGCCCCTGGATGACGAGGGGGTTCCCGGCAAAGCCTACCGTGAGCAGTGGTTCACCCAGAGCCGGCGTTTCGATCGGGCCATGCGGCGGCGTTTTTCCTCCATGGTGCTGCTGGCCTCCGAGGAGGGGCTTGACCACTGGCGGAACGAGTCGGGCGGCGCCCTTGCCGAGATCCTGCTTCTGGATCAGTTCTCACGCAACATCTACCGCCGCACCGCCATGGCGTTCCGCAATGATCCCCTGGCCCAGCGCCTGGCGCGTGAGGGCGTGGCCCAGGGGCGTGAACTCAGGCTTCACCGGATCCAACGGGCATTCTTCTACATGCCGTACCAGCACGCCGAGAACCGGGAGATCCAGCGTGAAGGGGTGGCCCTCTACGAGCAGCTGGAAAAAACCTCGGAGGGGCGTCTGCGGGATGTGCTGAGCGGGTTCCACCGCAGTGCGCGTGAACACGCGGACATCATTGAGCGTTTCGGGCGTTTTCCGCATCGCAACCAGGTGCTGGGGCGCCGCAGCACAGCTGCCGAAGCAGCTTTCCTGGAAGACGACGGCGCTGCTTTCGGCCAGTAGGCGGTTGCGGAGGTGGCGCCGCGTGCGGGTGGATAATCAGAAAAGATCTATTGACGCCCGCCAACGCATGAGTAAAATACACACCCGTTGTTCAGGGCAGCACAGCCCGAACCACAAAGCGGGAATAGCTCAGCTGGTAGAGCACCACCTTGCCAA
>JBNJDI010000020.1:0-30603 GCA_051744725.1 Pseudomonadota bacterium
CCCCAGGGATCCGGGAGGCTTGGTCAGCTGCTGCTGACGGGCCCGGGCCCTGTCGTAGTGGGCACGGGAAGGGTGCGGAAGGGGCTGCTGCCAGAAGGGGTCGGTCATGGCTCGGTACCGCATTGGTGAAATGGGTGCACCTTACTCCGAAGGAACCGGGAGTGCCAGAGTGGGCGCCTTTACCGGCGCCGGGCTGGGCTATAGAATTCCTTTCCCTATGATCCAATGCCCGGGATCCCCATGGCTGCTGACGTGAATACTGACACCTATCGGTTGCAGCCTGATCAGGTCAGAGCCGAGTTCCTCCAGCTGCTGCCCATTGCGGTGTTCGTGGTGATCTTCGGCATCGCCTTCGGCCTGGCGGCAGGCCAGGCCGGGCTGACGCCCTGGCAGGCGGGCCTGATGAGCGTTACCGTCTTTGCCGGCGCTGCCCAGTTCGCGTCGCTGGGGCTCTGGGGGCAGGAGGTCTCGCTGATCCCGTTGATCGCCATTGTGCTGGCCATCAACTCCCGCCATATCCTCATGGGCGCAGCCCTTTACCCGGTGCTGCGCAAGCTGCCGCCAGCGCGGCGTTACGGCATACTGCTTGTGCTCACCGATGCCAACTGGGCCCGCTCCTTCCAGCAGTACCAGGCCGGCCGGGAGAACCTGGAGGCCATTCTTGGCGGTGGCCTGGTTCTGTGGATGGCCTGGGTGGCGGGCACGCTGTTCGGAAGCTATTTCGGCGGCCTCGTCCAGAACCCGGAAGCCTTTGGGCTCGACATGGTGCTGGGCTGCTTCCTGCTGACCATGGCGCTGGGCGGGCCGAAATCACGCCGGATCCTGGTGGCGTGGGCAGTGGCGGGTGTCTCGGCCGTACTGGCCTGGCAGTGGCTGCCGCCGCATACGCATGTGATTGTCGGGGCCCTGGCCGGCGGTGTGGTGGGCCTCTTCTGGCTGGAGCCGCGTCATGCTCAGTATTGATACCACCACCCTTGGGATCCTGGTCATCATTCTCATCATGTCGCTGGTCACCCTTGGGACCCGTTTCGGCGGTGCCTTCCTGATGGCGCGGATTCCGCTCAACCGCCGTGTGGAGAGCTTCATCAACGCCATGGCCAGCTCCGTGCTGATCGCCATCGTCGTGCCCATGGCCTTCGCCGGGGATCTTGGGGCCAAGGCGGCGCTGCTGACCACGGCGGTGATCATGGTTGCCACGGGGCGCTCCCTGCCGGCCATCGGGGCAGGGTTTGTGGCGGCGGCGCTGGTGCGGCAGTTCCTGTGATGGCGTGGGCGCTTCTGACCTGCCTGCTGGCCCTGGTTCTGGATTTTCTGGTGGGCGAACCCCGCCGGTGGCACCCACTGGTGGGCCTGGGCTGGTATGCGGACCGCGTTGAAGCCACGCTGAACCCTGGTGGGCGGGGGGGCATCCTGGCCGGCGGGCTGGCAACCGTCCTGGTGGTACTTCCGGTGCTCGGTGTCGCTCTGGTGGCGGCGGCACTGCCGTCACCCTTTGCGCTGGTCGCGGCGGTGATGCTTCTCTGGGTCTCTATCGGCCACTGCAGCCTGGCGGAGCATGGCATGGCGGTCTATCGGCCGTTAATGGACGAGGATCTGGGGGCCGCCCGTGAGCGCGCGGGGATGATGGTCAGCCGGGATACCCGGGGACTGGATGAAACAGCCATCGCCAGGGCCACAACGGAATCCCTTCTGGAAAATGGCGCGGATGCGATCTTCGCGAGCCTTTTCTGGTTCCTGGTAGCCGGCCTTCCGGGGCTGCTGCTGCATCGGGCCGTGAACACACTGGATGCCATGTGGGGGTATCGGTCCGAACGGTTCAATCGGTTCGGGCGTGTCGCGGCCCGGCTGGATGATGGCCTGAACTGGATTCCCGCCCGGCTGACCGCGCTGGGGTACGCGCTCGCGGGCCGGACGCGGCTGGCACTGAGGTGCTGGAAAACCCAGGCGCGGGCGTGGGAAAGTCCCAACGCCGGCCCTGTGATGGCAGCCGGCGCGGGCGCGCTGGGTGTGCAGCTTGGCGGGCGCGCGCCGTATCATGACGGCTGGCGGGAGCGGCCGCTGCTGGGCCATGGAGAAGACCCCGATGCCCTCACCATTCCATCCGCGATCACGCTGATCCAGCGAAGTCTCGTAATCTGGATGCTTGCCGTGGCCGTCATCACGGTATTGGTGGAAGTCCTGAATCGGGGGGTGCTGTAGATGGTGGCAACACACGGCGGTCGCCTGAACCAGGCGGCACGGGACTATGGGATTCCGCTGGAGCAGTGGCTGGATCTCTCCACCGGCATCAATCCCTGGCCATGGCCGGTGCCCGAGCTGCCGCTTGAGGTCTGGCAGCGCCTTCCGGAAGACGACGACGGCCTGCCGGACCTTGCCCGGCGCTGGGCCGGCGCACCGGAGCGCGCGGGCTGCCTTCCCGTGGCGGGGACCCAGGCGGCGATCCAGGCGCTTCCGCGTTTACGCGCCCCCGGGCGCATCGGGGTGCCGGAGCCGGCCTACGTGGAACATGCCGAGGGTTGGCGCGCCGCCGGGCATGAGGTGGTGCCCTTCAGCGCTTTCCCTTTGGATGAGGCCCTTGCCGGACTGGACGCCCTGGTCTGGATCAACCCCAACAACCCCACGGGCGAAACGGTCACGTCGAACCGTCTGCTGGCCGGCCACGAGCGCCTGGCGGCGCACGGTGGCTGGCTCGTGGTGGATGAAGCCTTTATCGATGCGGAGCCGGCGCAGAGCCTGGTTCCGGAGACAGGGCGACCCGGGCTGTTGGTCTACCGGTCACTGGGCAAGTTCTTCGGGCTGGCGGGCCTGCGGGCGGGGCTGGTGTTTGGTCCCAACCGGCTCTGTGACCAGCTCGGCGAGATGCTCGGTCCCTGGGCTGTCAGTCATCCGGCCCGCTACCTCATGCAGCGGGCGCTGGCGGATACTGAGTGGCAGCAGGCGGCGGCCGAGCGCCTCAGGGCTGACAGCCAGCGTCTTGCCGGAATGCTCCGGGAGGCCGGCCTCGCTCCCCGGGGTGGCACCCCGCTGTTCATGTACTGCCCCCATGATAATGCCCGCCGGGTAGCGGATCTCCTGGCGGAGCAGGCGGTGCTGGTGCGCGTGTTCGACTCACCCCCAGCCCTGCGCTTTGGTCTGCCCGGCCCAGAAGCCGAATGGGAGCATCTTGAGAACGCGCTGACCGGGATCCCAAAGGGCCGTGGCCGCTATCGCTAGCGCAGTCCTACCAGGAGAGCAAGCGCACCATTGATGAGAGGTTCCCTGCGCTTAACCCGATTTTACTGTCTCTGCCCGAGTTGACCTGCTGATGGGGCCTTGCTAGGGTTCGGTTCGCTTTCAGGTGTCCCTGCGCAGCAGGGATGAAACGGGAAGCCGGTGAGCTGTGCGAAGCAGCTAATCCGGCGCTGCCCCCGCAACGGTGATTGAGTCAAAGGCGGCCATCACGCCACTGTGCCGGAGAAGCACGGGAAGGCGGTCGCTGAGGATGCCATGGGCATCCGCTCATCAGCCCGTAGACCGGCCTGAAGGGAACGCCATGCGTTGCGGAGGGCAACGGCAGGCCGGCCGGATCTTCCCCCGCGGTTCACGCCGCGCGCACTTCAACCTTCCGCCGCCTGTCGTCCTGAGTCTGCCCCTGCAATGCGTCCAACAATGCTGTGCGGGGAAGCTCAGCAGGCAACAGGGAGTCAGCAATGAAAAGGCAATCCATACTGCCACTGGCAGCTGCAATCAGTCTTTCCACCTCCATATCTACGGCGCAGGAACCAGACCGGACCACACAGGTCTCTTCGCTGGAGCTCAATCCTCTAGTCGTGACTTCTTCACGAATGGCGGAAACAGCTGATGAAGCACTTTCAGCCGTGTCAGTCATTGACCGCGAGGAGATCGAAGAGCGCCAGCCCCAGTCCACGTTTGACCTGCTGCGGACTGAAACCGGTGTGGATGTGACCCGCAATGGTGGCCGTGGCAGCAATAACAGCGTGTTCCTTCGGGGTGCCGAGTCCGATCATACGTTGGTCCTGGTTGACGGCATGCGTGCGGCATCCGCCACCACAGGCCAGTTTTCATGGCGGAGCCTTTCTCCGGCCCAGATTCAGCGTATGGAGGTCGTTCGAGGGCCTCGGGCAAGCCTTTACGGTTCGGATGCTATCGGTGGCGTGATCCAGGTCTTTACGCGTGAACTCGATGGTCCCCGCCTGCGCGCCGTTGCCGGCAGCGATGGCAATCGGCGTGTGGAAGCCGGCTTTGGGGGCGGTGACGAAGTCCGCTATGGGGCGAACTTCGGGTATGAGCGCAGCGATGGTTTTCCATCAAAAGAGGAAGGGGAAGGCGTTCAGGAGGATCACGGATATCGCAGCCGCAACGCCTCCGGGTACCTCAAAGCGCCGGTCACTGAAGACGCACAGATCAATGTGCGCTTTTGGGCGAACGACGGCGATGTGGAGTACAACGCGGGTTCTTCCGAGACAGGTTTTCAGGAAACCCAGAACGTGTCCACCCGGGTTGCGCTGGAGCAGTCCCTTGGGAATTCATGGTCCCATGAACTGGGGATTGGCTACTCGGAGGACCAGACAGAGGATTTCGGGGGCCGCAGTGACAACAAGCACGACCGGATCCGGACCCGGCGGAGTTCCGTGGACTGGCGCCATGATCTCAGCCTGACACAGGCCCAGACCTTGCAGTTCGGTGCGGACTTCCGGGAAGAGCGAGTGCTTTCGGAGGACCGGGTCGCGGGTACCGAAGATTTCGATGAAACTCTCGGCAACATCGGGGTGTTTGGGCTCTGGCGCGGTGCCTACCCGATGCTTGAGGCGGAAGCTTCGGTTCGCCATGACGATGACCGTGATTTCGGCAGCAAGACCACCTGGCAGTTGGCCGGCGCGGTACCCCTTAGTGATCGCGTCCGGATCCGGACTTCGGGCGGCACCGCCTTCAAGGCGCCCAGCGCCAATGAACTCTACAGCCCCGGTGTTGGTGGCCTGTATGCCGGTAACCGGGATCTGGATCCGGAGGAATCCCGCAGTGCTGAAGTTGGGCTGCGCTATCAGGACAGCGACAAGGAGAAAGCCGCTCTCAACCTCTTTGTGACCAGGATTGATGACCTCATCGCCTACCAGGGTCAGAACCTCCAGGCCGTGAATGTTAATGAGGCGGAGATCCGGGGCGTCGAAGCTGAATACGGACGCTCCCTCAAAGACTGGGACATGACCCTGAGTGCCACTTTCCAGCGAGCCGAGAACCGTAAGAGTGGAGAACGTCTTCTGCGGCGCCCTGATGAGAAAGCCAGCCTGATTCTGGGTCATAACTTGAATGCACGCACGCGCTTGACTCTAGAGGGGAAGGTGGCCAGTGAACGGCCGGATCGCAATCGAACGTTGCCGGGGTACGGCATTATCAACCTTGCTGCCACTCGTAGACTGGAATCCGGAATCCGGTTGGAAGCCCGGATTGAGAATCTCACCAATAAGGAATACCAGCTGGCGGACACCTATAACACCCAAGATCTGGCTGGCTTCGTTGGTATCAGCTGGGAGCCGGGTCGATGAGAGTAGTTACTCTGATTCTTGCAGGCGTGCTGTTCCCGCTTCTGACACAGGCCGCCACCATCGTCGGCATCGTCTCCGACCGCTCCTCCGCCGAGATGGCGGCGGGTGCGGAGGAACATCTGGAGGCCTTCCCGGAGCATGAGATCGTGCTCCGGACGCCCAAGCAACTGAAGGATCTCTCGGACGAGAAGGTTGCCGAGCTCTGGGAAGATGCGGACGCCATGGTGCTCGCCGCCGTCTTCGGCGAGGAATCCGGCCGCATCCGCAGGCTGGTACGTGACCAGGGGCCGGGCGCGGATGTGCCCATTATGGCCATGAACAGCAAACGCGGAATTACCCGCCTGTCCCGTCTGGACGGGCAGGCCGTGCTGGAGTCTCTCTCCGACGACGAAGTCAACGAGATGGTCGCCAATCCCGAGCCCGGGGAGGACCCTGCCGAGCACCTGGACGAACGACGCGAGCAGTACCCGGAGCAGGCGGAATGGCTGACCGGCCGTGCCTTCTACCAGGGCCGCAGCCCCGAGCACATGGACGGCCTCTTCCGCTGGCTGCTTGCCCAGGCCGGGGAAGACATTGATGTGCCGGAGCCCAAGCCCCGCGAACCCATCCGCTATTACCGTGATGGTGAAGCCAGCGCGGATCCGGACGACCTTAATCTTGATGATGGCCCGGCCGTGGCTCTGCTGGACCTGGACTCCGGGGACCGTCCCGGCGACCGGGATCTGCTCGATGCCGCCTGCGAGAAAATGGAAGAACGCGGCATCCAGTGCTTCACCATCCTGGCCCGCTGGGGCGGTGCCAGTGTCGAGGCGGTGGAGACGCTGGAGGAGCGCATTAAGCCCGCGACCCTCTCCGGCATTGTCAGCCTCCAGTATTTCACGGTCGGCGGCGGTGATGGCCGCCGGGACGTAACCAAAGCCTTCGAGGACCTGGATGTGCCCGTCATCAAGGGCATGCGCCTGTCGAAGATGACCCAGCCCGAATGGCTGCTCTCGGACGAGGGCCTGCCCTGGGACTCGGTCCACTACCAGCTCGCCATGCCGGAACTCCAGGGCATCAGCCAGCCCATGGTATTGGCCGTGGCCGAGCCGCCGCGCATTGACGAGCTGACCGGTGTGGAGCTCACGCTCACCACGCCGGTGGAGGAGCGGGTCGACGCCCTCGCGAACCGCATGGATCGCTGGTCGACCCTCCAGGAGAAGGACAATTCGGACAAGCGCGTGGCCGTGGTCTACTACAACCATCCCCCGGGGCGACAGAACATCGGCGCGGACAAGCTCAACGTCCCGGAATCCCTGTACGAGATCCTCAAACGGCTCAAGGCCGATGGTTACGACACCGGCGAACTGCCGGACTCGCCGGAGGCGTTGCTGGACGAAATCCAGGACCGTGGCGTGAACCTGCCCGACCAGCAGTCCGGGCTGGAAGAACTGGCGGGCAAGGTCCCCTCCATCAGCAAGGAAACCTACCTGGAACGGTTCAAGGAACTGCCGAGCGCCGTCCAGGCCGAGATGGAAAATGGCCCCGTGGGCTACCTCCACGCCCAGCTGGAAAACGCTGCTGACAACGACCACACCAAACTCGGCGACGACCTTCTGAAAGGTGGCATCAAGGACCTGCGCCACATGCTGCGCAACTACGAGCACGATGCCACGGAGCGGGCCCTGGACCTGCTCGACCAGTACCAGACCGGCTGGCAGTCGGTGCTGCGTGACGAGGCGGAAAGCACCGAGAAAGTGACCAAGCTGCGCGACGCCCTGATCGACACCGGCATCCCCGGTCTTTCCGGCTGGGGCGAGGCGCCGGGCGAGTCCATGGTGCATGATGGCGAGATGCTGTTCCCGGGCATCCGCTTCGGCAACGTCTTCGTCGGCCCACAGCCGCCGCGCGGCTGGGAAGTGAGCGAGGAACTGCTGCACGCCAACACCACCTTCCCGCCCACGCACCAGTACGTCGGCTTCTACCAGTGGCTGCGCAAGGACTTCAACGCGGACGCCATGGTCTACCTCGGCCGCCACTCCACGCGCGAGTTCCTGCCCCGGCGCCGCGCCGGCCTGGCCGAGGACGATTACCCCGAGCTTCTGGCCAAGGACCTGCCCGTGATCTACCCCTACATCGTCGACGGGGTGGGCGAAGGCATCCAGGCCAAGCGCCGTGCCATGGGTGTGATGGTCAGCCACCTCACGCCACCGCTGGAGACCACCGAGCTCTACGACAACCTGCTGGAACTGCGTCAGCTCGTCGAGACCTGGGAGTCCTCCAACGACCCGGATTCCTCCTCACGGGACCGCGCCGTTAAGGAACTGCGTAAACGCATCCAGGAAATGGACATGGTCCAGGACATCGAGAAGGAGCTCGCGGAAGGCCATCATCATGGTGATGAAGAACATGGTGACGAAGAGGAAAAAGGCCACGAGGAAGAGGGTGACCACGGAGAAGGCGAAGAACACGCCGAATCCGAACACCATCACGAGCATGACGAGGAAGAGCACTCGGAAGAGAGTGAACACGCCCACGAGCATGAACACGACGATGGCGACGAACACGGCCACGAGCACCATCACGACGAGCACGAGGAAGAAGTCCACCTGGAAGACGTGGACGATGAACTGCTGGTGCACGAAGTGGGGCACTACCTGACCACCATGCAGGAAAGCTTCATGCCCCTGGGTCTGCACGTCTTCGGGCGTGACTGGAAGCAGGACGGCATCGACACCATGCTCAAGTCCATGGCCGGGGATGACGAAGAGCCCAAGGCCGAATGGCGCGAGAAGCTCGAGGCCTCCCCCGGCGAAGAGATGGACCACCTGCTCGCCGGCCTGGATGGCCAGTTCGTGCCACCGGGCCAGGGCAACGACCCCGTGCGTACGCCTGAGGTGCTGCCCACCGGCCGCAACTTCCACGCCCTCTCCAGCGACCTGGTGCCGACCCGCGTGGCCTGGTCCCTGGGCGCGGAAATGGCCGAGGACGCCCGCAACAAGGGCGACTCCAGGGCCGAGGGCAGCGAAGCCATCGTCCTGTGGGCCTCGGACACGGTCCGCGATGAAGGCGTGATGATCGCCTTCGGCCTGGACATGCTCGGCATCAAGCCCGAGTGGAACTCCCGGGGCATCGTGGAAGGGCTCAAGCGCGTCCCGCTGGAGGATCGCAGCCGTCGCCGAGACGCGCTTTTCACCACCTCCGGCCTGTTCCGAGACCTCTACGAGGACCAGCTCGTACTGCTGGACCACGCCTCGCGCCTGGCGCTGGACGGGGCCTACGAGACCATCATGGAAAAGCACCCCCAGCTGGACCGGGCGCTTGAGGCGGCCATGGAACCGCTCCCCGAGGACATGCGCGACCCGGGCAATGAAAGCCTCGCCGAAAACGACGTCGCCGCCCGCTGGGTCGCCGACACCAAGGCCATGCTTGAAAACGACACCGACCCCGAAAAGGCCGGCTCCGACGCCGCCCTGCGCGTCTTCGGCACCGCCCCCGGCTCCTACGGCGCCGGCGTTAACCGCCTGGCGGACCGCTCCGGTGCCTGGGAAGACCGTGGCAAGGTCGCCGACGCCTACACCCGCCGCATGGGCTACGCCTTCGGCGGCGACAAACAGGGCGGCCGCCCCGCGCACGACGCCTTCAAGGACCGCCTGGCCAACGTCGGCCGTACCTACCTCGGCCGCGCCAGCCACGTCTACGGCCTGCTGGACAACGACGACGGCTTCGACTTCCAGGGCGGCCTCTCCATGGCTGTGGAACACGAAACCGGCAAGGCGCCGAACAACCGCGTACTCATGCATGCCGACCCGGACAACGCCCGCGTCGAATCCCTGCAGCAGGCCCTGCTGAGTGAACTCCGTGGCCAGAACCTCAACCCGCAGTGGCTCGAGCCGCTGATGGAGCAGGGCTACGCCGGGGCAAGGACCATGTCCGCCGACTTCATGGACAACCTCTGGGGCTGGCAGGTCACCAGCCCGGACGTGGTCAACTCCTCCGTGTGGGACGACGTCTACGACGTCTACTTCGAGGACCGCCACAACCTCGGCATGGACGAGTTCCTCGAGAAAGACCACAACGTCCACGTGAAGACCCACATGCAGGCCATCACCCTCGTTGCCGCCCAGCGCGGCTTCTGGGAACCCGGCGAGGAGACCATCCGCAAGCAGGCAACGGACTTCGCCAAGCTGGTGGTCGAAAACGGCCTCCCCGGCAGCGGCCACACCCGCCCCGACCACCCCACCATGGAGTGGACGGCGGAACAGCTGGATGACGCCGAACTCCGGAAAGACTTCGAAGCCGTCCTCGACGCCGCCCGCATGGAAGCGCCGGAGTCCGGCAAGGCCCAGCCGGTGAGCATGCGCGAAGTCAGCATGAAGCAGAAGCCTCAACAGCAGGAGGCGGCTGAAAAGAACCAGCAACAGGAAGAAAAAGAGAAGAAGCAGGACTCTGAGAAGAGTGAAGAAGAACAGGCTTCCGCGGAAGGCGGCCCCGTGCTCCTTCCATGGTTTATCGGCGCCGGCGCCCTGGTTCTTCTCGGTGGCGGCGTAGTAGCCGGTAGACGTATTTCGTAGCTGCCCGAAGGAGGCAACAATGTTCACATCCGCAACCCTGGACATCATGGACACCATGGTCAGCTTCCTCCTGGAGCCGGTCATCATCGCCCTCCTGGGCCTGATCGCCCTGGCCCTCTGGGAAGCCGGCCTCGCCATCGGCGAACGCACCGGCGGCCTGCGCCGCATGATCGAACGCGGCGACACCCACTCCCTCGCCGCCCGCGCCCAGCGCCGCATCGACCGCGCCGACCTCATCGCCCGCGTCGGCCCCATGATGGGCCTCATGGGCACCCTCATCCCACTGGGCCCGGGCCTCGCCGCCCTCGGCCGAGGTGAACTCGACGTGCTGGCCGAAGCCGTCACCGTCGCCTTCAACACCACCGTCCTCGGCCTGCTTGCCGGCATCATCGGCTTCCTGCTCGGGCGCATGCGCCGCCGCTGGTACGACGGCGCCATGGCCCAGCTGGAGGAGGCCGCGGCATGAGTGTGCCCGAGTACCGCCGCAGCCGTTTCGACGTCACCGACGAGGACCCCATGGGCCCGTTGGCGAACCTGGCTGATATCATGCTGGTGTTCGCCGTCGGCCTGATGGTTGCGCTGGCCGCCTCCGAAAGGGCCAACGACCCCCAGGAAAGCGGCGTGGACGTGGAAGCCGGCCGCGAGATGCCGGAACTGCCCGAGGGCGCCGGCGAATCCGGCGAAGGTTTCCAGCCCATGGGCCAGGTCTACCAGGACCCGGAAACCGGTCGCATGATCATGATCGACAAAGGGGAAAGCCAGTGATCCGGATGCTGCACCGACTCACCGCCAGCGCCATTCTCTTTCTGGCCGCCATCCCGGCAGCCCATGCGGAAGTCTGTGCCACGGATGACAAGGACCGGGACGTCTGCCTGGACGAGCCCGCCGAGAGCATCATCAGCCTCTCCCCCGGTGCCACCGAGCTGCTCTTTGCCGCCGGGGCGGGGGATGACGTGGCCGGCGTGGTCAACTACAGCGACTATCCGGAGGCCGCCAAGGAGCTGCCCATCATCGGCAGCCTCAAGCGGCTCGACGTTGAACGGATCCTGAGTCTGTCCCCGGACCTGGTGATCGTCTGGGTCACCGGCAATCCCAAGGAACAGACCGAGCGGCTGGAAGAGCTGGACCTGACCCTGTATTACCTCGAGCCCCGGGATTTCGAGGGCATCGCCAGCGCCATTGAACGCCTCTCGACCCTGGCGGATACCGAAGAAGAGGGCTACAGGGAAGCCGACCGATTCCGCTCCGGGATCGAGTCGCTGCGTGAGGAATACGGCGATGCCGATCCGGTGCGCGTGTTCTACCAGGTCTGGGACGAGCCCCTGATGACCGTCAACGGCGAGCACTTCATCCACGAAGTGATCGAACTGTGCGGTGGCGAGAACGTCTATGCGGAGCTTGATCGGCTGGTGCCGCGCATCGACCGGGAATCGGTCCTGTCCAGGAACCCGGAGGCCATCGTGGCCGGCGGCATGGGTGAAGAGAACCGGGACTGGCTTGAGGAATGGAAGGAGTATGATTCGCTGACCGCCACCGAGCGGGAGAACCTCTTCTTCGTGCCGCCGTCCACGCTGCAGCGCCCGACCCCGCGCCTGCTCGAAGGCGGCGCCACCCTGTGCGAGAAACTGGAGACCGCCCGTGGACGCCGCTGAAGCCGTCGCGCACCGGGCCAACGCCTCCATGGCCATCTCCGCCTGGCGCCCCTTCCTGCCACTGGTCTGGCTGGGGCTTGCCGGCCTGCTGGCGCTGCTCATGGCCGTCGCCATCGGCAGCGTCGCGATTCCCCCGGCCGATCTCTGGGCCGTTATCACAGGGGAGGGCAGCAGCCTCCACCAGACCCTGGTCTGGGAACTCCGGGCCCCACGCGCACTCGCAGGCTTCGCCACCGGCGGCCTGCTCGCCGTGGCCGGCGCCCTGATGCAGATCCTGCTGCGTAACCCGCTGGCGGATCCCTATGTGCTGGGCGTTTCCGGCGGTGCCTCCGTGGGCGCGCTGGCCGCCATGCTCACCGGCGCCGGCACCTTCGTCCTTTCGGGCTCCGCCTTTGGCGGTGCGCTGCTGTCCACCTTCCTGGTCTTCGGCCTGGCCCACGGCACCGGCAGCTGGACCCCGGCGCGCCTGCTGCTCACCGGCATCGTGGTCGCCTCCGGCTGGGGCGCGGTCATCACCCTGATGCTGGCCATCGGCCCCACGGACAAGCTCCCCGGCATGCTCTACTGGCTCATGGGCGATCTCACCTACGCCCAGACCCCCTGGCCGGCGCTGGTGCTTCTGGCACTCGTCTGCCTGCTGGTCATTCCCCTGGGCCGCAGCCTCAACGTCCTCGCCCGTGGCCCGCTGCAGGCCGCAGCACTCGGCGTGGCCGTGCGCCCGCTGGAATGGACCATCTACATCCTCGCCAGCCTGCTCACGGCACTGGCGGTGACCACCGCCGGCAGCATCGGCTTCGTGGGCCTGGTCGTCCCGCACATGCTGCGCCTGGTTCTGGGGAACGACCAACGCCTCATCCTGCCGGCCTGCGCCCTGGCCGGCGGTGCGCTGCTGACACTGGCGGATACACTGGCGCGTATCGTGATCGCCCCCGAACAGCTCCCCGTGGGTGTGATCACCGCCCTGCTGGGCGTACCGACCTTCCTCGTGCTGCTGTACCGGAGTCGCTGATGGCCGTGCTCGAGACCCGCGACCTCATCATCGACATCCCCGAACGCGCCGACGGACGCCCGCTCAGCCTGCGCATGGAACCGGGCCAGACCTGGGGCATCCTCGGCCCCAACGGCGCCGGCAAGAGCACCCTGCTGCACACCCTCGGTGGCCTCAACCGCCCGAGAAGCGGGGAAGTGCGGATCGATGACACGCCCCTGCAGCAACTGCGGCGCAGCACCATCGCCCGGCAGCTCGGCGTCGTCTTCCAGGAACGCCAGGACGGCTTCCCCGCCACCGTCCTCGAAACCGCCCTGATCGGCCGCCACCCGTTTCTCTCGCCATGGCAGCTCGAAGGCGGCGACGACCTCGCCATGGCCGAAAAGGCCCTGGAGCGCCTGGAACTCAGCGACCTGGCCGACCGGCCCGTCAGCACCCTCTCCGGCGGCGAGCGCCAACGCGTGGCCCTGGCCACGGCCCTGACCCAGAGCCCCAGCATCTGGCTCGCCGACGAACCCACCAACCACCTGGACCTCCGCCACCAGGTGGCCGTGATGGAACTGCTCTCGGCACAGGCCAGGGCAGGGCACACCGTCGTCATGTGCCTCCACGACCTCAACCTCGCCGCCCGCTGGTGCGACCACCTCCTGCTCCTGTACCCGGACGGCGAAGCCTGCTGGGGCGAGGCCGAAAGCATGCTCAAACCCAAAGCCCTCGAACAACTCTACGGCCAGCCCCTCACATGGGCGGAGGTGGACGGAGCGCCGGTATTCGTTCCGTCATACAACGGGTGATTAGGCTTTGTGATTCACAAAAAGACCTTTATCTGCTTTAATGATCCATGTATAAATCACATAAAGACAGGACATGACTGAACAACACCCCTATTCACGTGCCACCCGCGAAACCATGGCACTCCTCGCCAGTCAGATCCGCCTGCATCGAACGGAGAAGGGCATGACCGCCGGCGAAGTGGCTACCCGTGCCGGCGTTTCCAGGGGCCTTGTTCAGCGCATCGAAAAAGGGGATCCCGGTTGTCGCATCGGTGCCGTCCTTGAAGTCGCCCACATCGTCGGAGTTCCGCTTTTCAGCGGGGACTCACACGAACGGCAACGCTCCCTGAAACAGACCGAAGACAAGCTGGCCCTGCTCCCGGCACGGGTCCGACCACCCAGGAGGTCGATTGACGATGACTTCTGAGATCCTGCAGGCAACGACCGCGTTTGTCTGGTTCTGGCTTCCGAGTCAAACAGAACCGGTGGTCGCCGGCCGTCTGGACCAGGACGGCGAACAGCTTGTGTTCACCTATGCCCGGAGCTATCTGGAACGTGGCGATGCCGTGGCGCTATTCCCGGCGGAACTGCCCCTGAAGCGCGGCCCCCAGCCACCACTGCCTGGGTTGATGATGCCGGGCTGCATTCGGGACGCCGCGCCGGATGCCTGGGGACGCCGAATCATTATCAACCGCTTATCGAGTGAACCCAACGAGCTCGGCTACCTCCTGTCATCCGGTTCCGACCGGATTGGCGCCCTGGATTTCCAGTCCTCGGCCACTGAGTATATTCCCCGAGGCCCTCACAACGCGCCCGTTGAGGAATTGGCGGCCTCGGCGGAACGGGTTGAGCAGGGGCTTCCTCTCAACTCCGAACTGGACCGGGCGCTGTTTCACGGCACGTCCATCGGCGGCGCCCGGCCCAAGGCGTTGATCGAGGATGATGATCGCAAGTTTGTTGCCAAGTTCTCATCCTCTACGGATCTGTACAGCCTTGTGAAGGCCGAATTCATTGCCATGCGCCTCGCTTCCCATGCCGGGCTGAACGTCGCACCGGTCTCACTGACCCAGGCCGCTGGCAAGGATGTGCTCCTGGTCGAGCGGTTCGATCGAACCCCTGCCGATAATGGAGGCTGGCAGCGTCACGCAGTTATCTCGGCGCTGACGCTGCTCGAACTGGATGAACTCATGGCCCGTTACGCCAGTTATGAAGACCTGGCAGAGCGAATCCGCCTCCGTTTCCGCCATCCCAAACAGATGCTGCGCGAGCTCTTCGCACGGCTGGTGTTCAATATCCTCACGGGGAACACGGATGACCATGCCCGGAACCACGCGGCATTCTGGAATGGCGAAACCTTCGAGCTGACCCCGGCCTACGACATCTGCCCTCAATCGCGTACCGGTAACGAAGCCTCCCAGGCCATGCTTATCCGTAACAGTGAGCGCGCAAGCCAGCTGGGCTTATGCCTGGAAGTGGCCCACCAATACCTGCTGTCACGGGATGAAGCAATGAGCCTCATGGAACACCAGATCCGCGTGATCGGTGAACAATGGGACCACACATGCGACCAGGCGGCCCTGCCTCCCGCTGAACGATCGCAATTCATGGGCCGCCAATTCCTTAACCCGTTCATTTTCGAAAATCTTCCCGGAGACGCGAACCACCTTGAGGCAATCGCCGACGACATCCGCCAGCGAGAATAAAGAAGGCCTCTTACGTGGATTCGGGCAACATGCATTCAAACACTTTGCTCAGGAACTGAAATGACAGATTCGCGAACCGTAACCGGCACCACCGCCGCCGCCATGATCACCGCCCCGGGCTCCGGCCACGGCAAATCCATGGTCACCGCCGCCCTGGCACGCCTCCACAGAAACGAAGGCCGCACCGTCCGAGTCTTCAAACACGGCCCGGATTACCTGGACCCCATGGTCCTTGAAAGAGCCTCCGGCAACCCCGTCTACCAGGTCCACGGCTGGATGACCGGCCTGGACGAAGTCCGCTGGCGCCTAGCCGAAGCCGCCCAGGACGCCGACCTCATCCTCGTGGAAGGCTCCATGGGCCTCTTCGACGGCGACCCCAGCACCGCCGACATGGCCGTCGCCTGCGGCATCCCCGCACTCCCGGTCATCGGCGCCAACGCCATGGGCCAAACCTTCGGCGCCATCGCCCTCGGCCTCGCCCGCTACCGCGGTGATCTGGAGGTGAAGGAAGTCATCGCCAACCGCACCGGCAGCGGCTACCACGCCCACCTGTGCAAGGAGAGCCTCCCCGAAGACATCAGCCTCCTGGGCGCCATCCCGAGGAACGAATCCTTCGACATCCCGGACCGCCACCTGGGCATCGTCCAGGCCGACGAAATCACCGACCTGGACCAACAACTCGATGCCGCAGCAGAAGTATTGAAAGAAGCCGGCCTGGACCAACTCCCAGCCCAGGTCACCCTGGAAGCCACAGTCCCGGAGCAACCCCCGAAGCTCCTCGAAGGCACCACCATCGCCGTCGCCAAAGACGCCGCCTTCGCCTTCATCTACCGGGCCAACACCGAACTCCTCGAAGCCATGGGCGCCCAACTCAAGTTCTTCTCCCCACTAACAGACAAAGAACTCCCCGAAGCCGACGCCCTCTGGCTCCCCGGCGGCTACCCCGAACTCCACGGCAAGGCCATCGCCGACAACCAAGAAATGAAAACCGCCATCCAGGCCCACCACCAGGCCGGAAAGCCAATTTATGCCGAATGCGGCGGCCTGATGGCCTGCACCGAAACCATGACCGACCCGGAAGACGGCACCGAACACAGCCTCTACGCCCTAATGCCCGGCAAAGTCTCCATGGCCCCCAAACTCAAGGCTCTGGGTATCCAGTCCCTCAACACCGACAATGGCGAACTAAGAGGCCACACCTTCCACCACTCCGAACTCGAAACGGAACTGGAACCGGCCATGAGAACGACCAAGAAAAACGGCAGTGAAGGGGAACGCGTGTTCAAACAGGGCTCACTCACAGCGAGCTACTTCCACGGCTACTTCCCCACGGCCCCCAAACTGGTAGCGGAACTTTTTAAAGGCTAGGAGAGAACACGATGCGAGAGAACGCGAAAGACCCTGAGCGTCATGCCCAACGAATGGCCCGCAAAAAGAAAGTCATGGAAGAACGCATGGCCAAAGCCCAAAAAGACCAGGGCGTCCTACTAGTAACCACCGGCAACGGCAAAGGCAAAAGCTCCTCCGGCTTCGGCATGGCCGCAAGAGCCCTAGGCCACGGCATGAAAGTCGGCATCGTCCAATTCATCAAAGGCAAAATGCAAACCGGCGAAGAACGCTTCTTCCGCGACCAACCCAACGTCGACTACCACGTCATGGGCCAGGGCTACACCTGGGACACCCAGGACCGTGAACAGGACGTCGAAGCCGCCGAAAACGCCTGGAAAGAAGTCCAACGCATGCTCCAGGACGACAGCTACGGCCTCATCCTGCTCGACGAACTCAACATCGCCCTGCGCTACGAATACCTCGACCTCGACCAGGTCCTGGACGACCTCCAGAACCGCCCCGACATGCAGCACGTCGTCATCACCGGCCGCAACGCCCCCAAGGAACTCATCGAACTGGCCGACACCGTCACTGACATGCAGATTGTTAAGCATGCGTTTAAGGATCTGGGCGTCCGGGCCCAGAAGGGTGTAGAGCTTTGACAGAAGAAAGGAGCAAGGAGCAAGGAGTAAGAAGCGAGGAGCAAGGCGAGCGGCGTACACCCCTTGCTCCTCGCTCCTCGCTCCTATCTCCTCAACCCCTCATGGTCATGGGCACCACCTCGGACTCCGGCAAGAGCACCATCGTCGCCGCCCTGTGCCGCTGGCTCCACCGCCAGGGCGTCTCCGTGGCCCCGTTCAAGCCCCAGAACATGGCCCTGAACAGCGCCGTCACCGAAGACGGCGGCGAGATCGGCCGCTCCACCGCCCTCCAGGCCCTGGCCTGCGGCATCGAACCGCACAGCGACATGAACCCCGTGCTCCTCAAGCCCCAGACCGACCGCGGCGCCCAGGTCATCCTGAGAGGGCAGGTCTACGGCAACATGGACGCCGTCGACTACCACGGCTTCAAGAAAGAAGCCCGCAAAAGCGTCATGGCCGCCTGGGAAGCCCTCAAGGCCCGGTACGACGTCATCATCGTCGAAGGCGCCGGCAGCCCCGCCGAAATCAACCTGCGCGAAAACGACATCGCCAACATGGGCTTCGCCGAAGCCGCCGACCTCCCGGTCCTGCTCGTCGGCGACATCGACCGCGGCGGCGTCTTCGCCCAGATCGTCGGCACCCTCCAGCTCCTCTCCCAGTCCGAACGCGACCGCGTCACCGGCCTGCTCATCAACCGCTTCCGCGGCGACCTAGCCATGCTCGAAGACGGCCTCAAATGGCTCGAAGACTACACCGGCAAACCCATCGTCGGCGTCTTCCCCTACCTCCAGGGCCTGATCCTGGACGCCGAAGACAGCGTCGGCCTCACCGGCACCGAGGCCGACGAAGACGCCCTCAAAGTCGTCGTCCCCGCGCTCCCCAGAATGAGCAACCACAACGACTTCGACCCCCTGCGCCTCCACCCCAAAGTGGACCTCCAGTTCATCGGCCCCGACCAACCCAAACCCGGCGCCGACCTCATCATCCTCCCCGGCAGCAAGAGCACCCGAGCCGACCGCGAATGGCTCAGGGCCCAGGGCTGGGACGAGCACATCCAGCGCCACCTGCGCTACGGCGGCAAGGTGCTCGGGATCTGTGGTGGATTCCAGATGCTGGGCCGAACCATTGCCGACCCGGACGGCATCGAAGGCGAACCAGGCGAAACCGAAGGGCTGAACCTGCTGGATCTTGAGACGCGGCTGGTGGAAGGGAAGCAGCTGCGGCGGGTGACTGGGGTTTTCGCGGAAAGCGGGACGCCGATGAGTGGGTATGAGATTCATAACGGGGTGACGACGGGAAGTGCGCTGGAGCGGCCGTTGGTGTCATTGGAGGGGAGACCGGATGGGGCGGTTAGCCAGGACCAGGCTGTTGCTGGTTGCTACATTCATGGGGTGTTTGATGATGCTCACGCCTGCAGGGCGCTGCTGACTTGGGCTGGATTGGCCGATGAGCAAGCAACAATTGATTATCAGCAGCACCGGTTGGCGGAATTGGACCGGTTAGCAGATGCAGTAGCCGGGCACGTTAGCTTTTCGTTCATGGTCTCTATCTATGAAAGTCGTAACCTGGAACTGTAATGGAGCACTGAGGCGAAAGCTTGGAGAAGCGGAGAGCCTTCAAGCCGATGTGCTGGTGGTTCAGGAATGTGAAGACCCAGCTATGTCGACTCCTGCGTACAGAGATTGGGCTGGTGATTACCTATGGGTTGGTGAGTCAAAGAATCGCGGTATTGGCGTCTTTCCCCGGAACAGTCATCGCGTTCAGAAGTTGGATTGGAGCGGAAGTTTTTCTATCACGGGCCTTTTCAGCAAAAGTTCGACACTGAATTGGAGCACGGAAGATCTAAGGCTTTTTCTTCCTTTCACTATCGACGGAGAGCTTACTGTTCTGGCTGTTTGGACGAAGGGGCGCAATGAAGAAGCTTTTGGCTACATGGGGCAGTTCTGGAAGTACCTTCAGATCCACCGCGACGACCTGAGCAGGCCCAAGACACTCATTGTCGGTGATTTCAATAGCAACGTGCTCTGGGATAAGCCTGATCGTTGGTGGAATCACTCGGACGTAGTTGCGGAACTGAAAGAGATGGGGTTCGAGAGCCAGTATCACCGAGCCTTCGAGGAAAAGCAGGGGCAAGAGACCAACCCAACATTTTTCCTTCAGCGTAACCGCCAGAAGGCGTACCACATTGATTACGTTTTCACCTCGCCTGATTTAACCGAAGAATGTACATTGCAGGTCGGCCAGCATGACGACTGGATTTCAACAAGTGATCACGTTCCATTGACTTTGGTTATTAACAAATAAACTGGCTTTATTGGAAAATCTGAAACGGGAATATCCCGCAGCTACTAGTCGCAGAGAGCGGCACTTGGTAAAGGTGGGGAAGAGAATGATCACTCTAATCTCGTGGCAATAGACAACACGGTAAGATTTTATGCCCCAACGCCAACCCACCAATGCCCACCAACTCCGCATCGGCGATTTCGTCCTGACAACCCTGCTCGATGCCCAGATGGAAGCCAGTTTCGGCCTGGTCCAGTCGATCCGTGAAGAAGAGGCCAGGCGCCTGCACGCCCAAAACCGCCGGCCCACGCCGCCGCGCATCACCCTTAATGCCTTTCTGCTGGATACGGTCGATCACCGGATCCTGATCGACACCGGCATCGGCGCCTTCGCCGGCGAGAGCGGAGCCGCTCTGATGGACAATCTCAACGCCATCGGCCTCGATGCCAGCGCCATCGACACGGTCCTCATCACCCACATGCATCCCGACCATGTCGGCGGGTTGATCGATGCCGACGACCAGCCGGTCTTCCCGAAGGCGAGGGTGCTGGTTCCGGCCGGCGAACTCGACTACTGGCACGGCGACATCCCGGAGGGCGCGCCCGAGGTCCTGACAAAACAATTCCATGCCGCGCACCGCGTCATCGCCGCCGTCGGTTCGCGCATGCAGCGCCTGGCCGGCACGGAGGTCCTGCCGGGCATTACCCGCGTGCCGCTACCGGGCCACACGCCGGACCACTCCGGCTACCGCATCGTCTCCGGCGAGGACCGGGTCCTGATCTGGACAGACATCGTCCACCTCCCCGGCATCCAGTTCCCGCGCCCCGAGGCCACGGTCGCCTTCGACGTCGACCCACCCCAGGCCGCCACCACCCGCCGTCGCATCATGGCCGAACTGGCCGAATCCCGGGAGCTGGTCGCCGGGCATCATCTGGATTTTCCGGGGATTGGTTATGTGGCTGAGGACGGGGATGGGTTTCGGTTTTTGCCGCATGTTTGGAAACCCACTGTTTGATCAGAACCGGTTAGGGTTGTAGCGGGTTTAAGTTTTCTCTATTTTGGTAAGTATGGCTATACAAAATAGCGAAAAGCTAAACCGGCTAACCCAATTACTTCCGGAAGGTCTCCTGGTGGATGCGGCGTGGCTGGAGCGGCATTGCTACTCCCGTGCGCTACGCAGCCAGTACGTTAGTGCCGGTTGGCTGGAGCAGCCGGTACGAGGCGTGTTTCGTCGGCCGCGAGGGGGGGTGAGTTGGGAGCAGGTTGTAATCTCCCTCCAGACCCTGCTTCAGTACCCGGTTTCAGTAGGCGGTCGCACTGCTCTGGATCTCCAGGGCTATGCCCATTATCTTCCTTTCCAGCAGCTGCAGGTCCACCTTTATTCGGATGTGAAGTTGCCAGGCTGGGTGAACAAACTTCCGATTGAACCGGAGTTTGTGGTGCATAACCGTCAGCGGTTTCTGCCCGCCGTGGATGTGCCTTCCTGGGCAACCTCGTTGACCAATTCATCCGCTGGAAGTGGGACACCGCTTCCGGGAGGCGTGAGGGTTAGTTCCTGGGGCCACTGGAACTGGCCCTTGATCGTTTCCACTCCTGAGCGCGCCTACCTTGAGTTCCTGGATGAGTTACCGAATCGAGCGAGCTTTGACATGGCGGATAAGTTCATGGAAGGGCTGGGCAACCTTCGGCCCCGGTACTTGCAGTCGCTGTTGGAAGCCACACGCAGCGTTAAGGTGAAGCGGCTGTTCTTTTTCTTCGCGGACCGCGAACGCCACACGTGGCTGAAGCGGATCGACCGAAGCCGGATTGATCTGGGATCCGGGAAGCGCATGTTGGTTAAGGGTGGAGTACTGGACCCGGAGTATCAGATCACTGTACCCGTTGAATTTGCCAGGGAGGAAGGCAATGGTATTTTGGATCAGGATGAGCAGGAAATTCTGGACGCCTTTGAGGCGGGCGAGTTTGAGTCCCAGTTGGATGACGAGCGTATTCAACTCATGAAAGACGTCTGGCACAGCATCTCTGAGGATCAACGAAAGCTTGCGTTGACTCAGGCACAGCGGGAAGAGCTGGATCGAAGGCTGAGTGCTTATAAGCAGGATGGCCAGTCAGGAAGTGAAGCTGGAAAAGTTCTGGAAGGAATACGCCGGAGACTATGACTTACAACGTTCGGATTCGTCCGGACGCCGAGAGGGATATTGAAGACGCAGCCCAATGGTATGAGTTGCAGCGCCAGGGATTGGGGCATGAATTCATGGATTCGGTGGAGCACACACTGAATCGCATCAGTGAGAATCCTTCCCTATACCCTCTCGTTCATTACTGCAGACGGACTGTGCCGAGAATGGAATTTCCCGGCCTTGACTGGATCGTGGTGACGGGATCAAACAGGTCCACCACCTCCTCATCAGCCGCCGGTGTTGAAGAGGTGGAAGTACTGCAGGAGGATCTCGTTGCCCATGGTTCTACCAACCTTGTTGGCCGCGGCGTTGTGGGGCGCCTCCAGGTCCCGGATGCGATAGGAGAGGGTCCACTGGCTCTTGATGGGGTGGTTCCAGTACTGCAGCCCCAGGGTCAGGGTGGAGAATTTCCGTTCCGGATGCCCTTTATTGGCGAATTCATCCGCATCGAATTCGTTGAGCCGGTTCAGGACATCGTAGCGGGCCTGTAGCGCCAGCTTGTTGGGCTGTATGAACCAGGCGGCGTCCAGGTACCAGCCGTCGAATTCGTTGTCCTTGCCGGGGGCCATCTGGGGAGTGACGTCGCCAATGTCTTCGCCGGGGTTCGTGAAGGGCGGATTGGTGCCGTTGTAGACCATGCCGTTGCCGAAGACGTACTCCCCGGAGAAGCGCCAGGGCTGGCGGTAGTAGTGGAAGCCCAGGCCGTAGCGGTTGCGCTCGAACTCGTCGCCGTCGTCGATGGTGCCGTCCCCGCCGGCATCGAAGACACGATCCCCCTGCTGGCTCCAGGCGAAGAATTTGACGTCCTCCCGGCGCGGGCTGCCGCGGTGGACGCCGTCGAAGACGTAGGCGGCCTGGGCCCGCAGATAGAGGTCGCGGTTGTCGTCGTTGTCGCTGCGGTTGATGCCGTTGCCATTGCCCACTCCGGCGGCCCAGGTCCCCTCCCAGTGGTCGGTGATCCGGAATTCGTCGAAGGCCATGGCGCCGATATCGCGGTAGGAGCTGATGGAGCCGTCGAAGCCGGTGAGGCTCTCGTCATTACCACCGGGGTTCTGGCGCACGTACCGCTCCAGTACCTGCTGTCGGCTTACCTCCGAGAAGCTGATGTAGTCGTAGGCGGGAATTGCGCGCAGCCCCTCGTCCACCAGCGGCCACTGGAACTGGCCGATACGCAGGCTTACTCCGGGCTCCCAGATGTCGTCGCTGGCGCCGCCGGCGAGGTGGCGGAAGGTCATTGAGGCATCGGTGAGCTGGGGGCTGGGGCTGCCGCCGTCGGGGTCGGCCAGGCGGGTAATGCCGTTGTTGCCCCACTCGGTGAGGAAGAAGTAGTGGATGTTCTTGTCAGTATTGTTCAGCGCTCCGCGCACGCCTACCCGAGCCTGGGAGAGGTTGAAGCCGGAGCTGCTGGAGCGGTCGGGGGGTAGGGTGTTGAAGATGGGGCGCTGACCGTTGGGTGCTTTGTCGCTGTCGTCGATGTCGCGGTAGGTCGGCTGGATGAAGCCGAAGACCGACATGGTCGGGGCGCCCTCGGGCGCCTCGGCGCTGTTGAGTACCAGCCAGTTGGCGGCTCCGGCCGGCGCGGTCGCCAGGGCCAGCGCTGTCGCCAGAGCGATGCGCGCGTGGTTGCCGATCATAATGGATTCCTTGTGGCTGTCCGCAATCACACGGGTGAGGGTTACTCAGTACCCTCACCCAGGGTGTGGCCGTGTGCCTCCTGGTTGTAGAGGCAGGTGTGGTCGTGCCACTTCTCTGCGGTGGTCGCCTTGTCGCCTTCCCAGCGCGGGTCCTGGGGGCGCTCATGGCTGTTCATGTAGGCGGCTACGTCCCACGCCTCCTGGTCGGAGAGGGCGGCGTGCATCTCCACGGGGTTGGCCTTGCCCAGGGGCATGTTGTACTTGATGAAACCCGCTGCGGTGTTGATGCGGTGCATGCCGGCACCCCAGTTGAACGCCTTCTCGCCCCACAGAGGCGGGAAGATCTGTTTGCCGTCGGCGGTGAATTTCCCGCTGCCGTCCTCGGCGTGGCAGACGGCGCACTGGTCCTGGTAGATGGATTCCCCGCGGGAGATGGAGTAGCCGTCTTCCGGTTCCTCGACACTGCGATAGCCACGTCCGGGCAGGTTTTCGCCGAGGGGCGCGCCTCTGGCGGACCAGAACATGAATGACTGGATGTCCTTGAGGAGCTGGCTGTCCGGCTCCGGCGGGCCACCGGCCTCGGAGTCCCCGGCGTTCATGGAGTAGGTGAAGCAGCCGCGGATGCGCTCATCCATGGTATTCACGTGGTCATTCTTGCCGCGGTACTTGGGGTAGATCCCCCAGGCGCCCCACATGGGCGCGGAGTTGGCGGCCATGCCGCCGCCCAGGTGGCAGTTGGCGCAGTTCTGGCCGTTGCCGACGTGGCGCTTGGCCTCCGGGTGCTGCAGTGTGTTGACGAAGGCCTCCATGCCGCTGCGCACGGCCTCGCCGAACTGCCCCTCGGGGATCTCGTCCATGCCGGGATAATCGAAGTACCCCTCGCCACTGGCCTCGGGGGGCTGTTCCAACTCCACTTGCTTCGTGAGGGTCTCGTCGTCCTGGGCGAACGCCGTGCCGGCGACGAGGAGGGTGGCCGCCAGGAGCAGCGCGGTGTGGCGACCGGGCAGGATGGTGTCTTGATGGGTCTTGTTCACGATGACCTCCACGGTGGCTATTCGGCTGACGGACGGGCGGGCTGCGAGGCGAACCAGGCGGCCACGGCCTTGATCTCTTCCTCGGTCAGGCGTTTGGCCACCGAGGCCATGAGTTCATTGGGGTCGTTCTGGCGGTCGCCGTCCTGCCACGCGGTGAACTGGTTCTCGATGTAGCTCGCGTGCTGGCCGGAGAGGGCGGGGAAATCGGCACCCACGCCGTCACCATCGGGGCCGTGACAGGCGACGCAGGAGGGGACTCCCTTGCGCCACAGGCCCTGCTCTGCAATGGCCCGGCCGCGCTCCACTACGGAATCGGAGGCATCGGTCCCCGGCGCCTCCGTCGGCGCCTCCATCTCGGCGTAGTACTCGCTCACCGCGCGTCGCTCCTCGGCGGAGAGGCCCTTGGCAATGGGGTTCATGGTGGCGTTGTCGCGCTCGCCGCTGGCCATGTCATCGAGCTGCTTGGCGAGGTAGTCGGCGTTCATGCCGGCCAAACCCGGCCAGCCGGCCGGGCCGTTGCCGGCCCCTTTGGCGCCGTGGCAGGTGACGCAGGCCGACGCGCCGTTGTCATTGCCCTGCTGGGCCAGCTTCTCGCCAAGATCGTTGGCCGCGGTTGTGACCGGCGCCAGCGCGAGGAACAACAGCGCCGGTAGGGTCCTGAGTCGATGGAGACGTTGCATGCGCTCGCTCCTCGGTGGTTTTAGTTTCCACGGTGCCTGAATGAGTATTCTATTAGAATATTAGTTAAGACGAATATATGGAGCTGTCAAGCGATACGGGCTGCACAGGCCTGATTCTTGACTACCCCGGAAATTGGTACCCGTCGCTTTTTTTCAGACAGGAGTCCGGCATGACCTGTTCCATGGCATGGACGCGCACTCGCTCAGCAGGGTGTGGCAAGTCTGGCTATTGGTTGGGCGCTGAATGGTCCGTTGTCGGGATTCATTGGGGTTTTCGGAGGACTGGTCTTCCGGCAGTCGACTAAAAGCGCAGCGTCAGCCCGGCGCTCGCTTCCACCTGAATAAAGCCACTGCTATCAAAGACGGAGGTACACCCGCCGGAGCAGAACACAGCGCCGCCGCTGTCGAGGACTGTATAGATGCCTCGCAGATCAAATCGCATCAGCAGGTTCTGGTTCAGCGGCAGTTTGTAGCCTCCGCCCAGGGAGATGGAGGCACGGTTATGGTCTCTGAAGCCACCCGGTTTGGGCTCCAGCCGGGTCAGGCCCGCCACGCCGGATACAAATGGGCCGGTCGTCCCGCCCTCGGGGAAATACAGGCCTCCGAGCTGCAACTGGTAGATAACCACATCCAGGGCAGTAGCCGGCGGGGTGAAAAGGGGCTCGGAGGAACGGACCTGGGTTTCCTGACGCGCGAAATAGAGTTCCAACTGCTTACCCGGTTCTGCCAGATCCACGTTCAGGATCAGGCCCAGGCTGCGGGCGTCGTCGAACGTCAGATCCTCCGTGGTGCTGGCGCCGGCAGTGCGGACGTCAAAGTCCCCGCCCAGCCGGTATCCGGCAAACGGAGTCAGCTCCACGCCCGCCTGTGCAACCATGGGCAGCAGGCAGGCGGCAAGCAGCAGGCTGTGGCGTTGTCCCATGGCCAGTCTCCTCTGGGAGTGGCATCCGTTATTCCCTGAGCTTCAGAACCAGTTGACCGTCCTCAACATGAACGCTGTCGACGCCCTCCGCGACGGATCGCCAGAATCCCGGAGCGTCTGCGTACTCGTTGACCATATCAACGTTCTTGAGGTTGCCCAGCCACGCGTTGGGAAGGGGCACGCCCATGACGCTGACGCCCTTGAGTCTGACGACGGGCTTGTCGTTGTTAACGGCCAGTTCCACGCCGGCATGAACCCGCAGCGTCTGCCCGCCGAGCACGGGAAAACCGTCTTCAAGAGGCACCAGCAGCACGACACTGAGCAGGTCCTGGGACAGATCAACTGCCAGCTTCCGTGCCATATCGGTGTTGTTCGCCAGCATTCCGTTGAGTTCACGCTCACTGAAGCGAACCTCCCTGCTGGCGCCCGCCTCGCTGTAGGGTTCGGGTTCCACTGCAGGGCTTGAGGGGTCCTGTGCATCAACGCCCAGGACCTGCAGCTTGCTCTGGAGTGTCCGCTGTTCGGAGGTGTTCAGCTCAACGGGATCGAACGCTTCAACAAATACATACCGGCTCAAGACCCAGTAACTGACCCCGACGGTGACAACCATGGCGAGCAGTACAATCCCCAGTACCTGCCAGCCACTGAAGCCCTTTTTCACCGCTCGGCCCTGTGGCTGCTGACCGGATTCGTCCATAACGGGCTCTTCTCCCACTTCCGGTTCCTCGTGACCCCACTCATGGTTCATCTTCCCCCAATCCAGCTCAAGCCGCCACCGCCGTCTCTTCCCGCTCTTGATATCTTAAGTTGACAAAAAGTTAGATAAAAACAAAACTGTCAACTAATGAGGTATCGTCAACTACGGAGGGAGCCATGCTGAATGATCGTCTTCGCCGCGCACGCCGGCTGAAGGGCTGGTCTCTTCAGCAATTAGCGGATGCCTTGGGGGACCTGTCGAAACAGGCTTTGTCCAAGTATGAACAGGGAAAGGATACCCCTAACTCGACCCGTCTGATCCAGATCGCCGATGCGTTGGAGGTTACTCCCGAATACTTTTTCCGTTCTGAAGAAGTTGAGCTGGGGGAAGTGGATTTCCGCAAGCATTCGGCGTTGGGAAAGGGAAAGCAGGAGTCGATCAAGGAGCAGGTGCGGGAACACCTGGAGCGCTATCTGGCTGCCGAGCGGATTGTTGAGTTGGACTCTGAGCGTCTGGACCTCCCAGCATTCGACGTTCAGAGCGTGGATGACGTCGAAGAGGCTGCGAATCAACTCCGGCGTGAATGGGAGCTTGGCGTTAATCCCATAGCGAATCTCACTGAAACTCTCGAGGAACATGGCATCAAGGTTGTTGGGCTGGAGGCGCATGAAAAGTTCGATGGCCTCTGCGCCTGGATCAATGATGGCGCTGACGCGGTGATCGTGAGTAACATTGATCGTGACGGTGAGCGCCAGAGATTCAATCTTGCACACGAGCTTGGCCATTTGGTTCTGAAGATTCCGCCAGAGATCGAAGGCACTCGTCAGGAGGAAAACTGGTGTCACCGGTTTGCTGGAGTTTTCCTGTTTCCGGCAAAGCAGGTTCGTGAAACCTTCGGCCCCTCCAGGCATCGTGTTCTGGGTGAGGAGTTTCTCCTTGCCAAGCAGGAGTGGGGCATCTCAATGCAGGCCACTCTGCGCCGGCTCTATGACCTCGGCATCATCAATGAGTCCTTCTACAAGTCGACTTCCAAAGACTGGTCGATCCGGGGATATCGAAAAGGCGAGCCGGATGCGCTCCCCAGCGAGCGTTCCTACAGGTTGAAGCAGCTGGTTTACCGGGCCCTGGCGGAGGATTTGATCACTCCATCAAGAGCGGCGGAACTTCTCAATATGTCGCTCGATCAGATAGAGCGGGTGATTTCCAGCCGATAAGCGAGTGAGTGCAAGGATGCCCAGGAAGATTCTCGTCTCCGATACGAATATCTGGATTGATCTTCACCGATGCGGGTTGCTGGAGACCGTGTTCGAGCTACCACATCAGTTCGTGACCACCGATTTTGTATGGAGAGAACTGCACCAGCCGCCCGGCACTCGCCTTACCAATCTCGGTCTCTTGCTTGAACCGCTCAATCAGGACGAAATCCTGGAGCTCTATGAACTTCGGGCTGGGCTGGGTAATTCATCGGTTCCGGATATTTCATGCTACCTGACAGCGAGGAACCGCAACTGGACCCTTCTCACCGGAGACAAGGCAGTTCGAAACTCCGGTTTTGAGGCGAACCTGGAGGTTCGGGGTGTGCTCTGGTTGCTGGACGAGCTCTATGAGCACAACCTGGCGGACGGTGACACGCTGGCTACCGGTCTTCAGGAAATGCTTGATCGGGGTGCGCGCTTGCCTGAACCCGAGTGCGAGCATCGTCTGGCGTTATGGAAATCGTCTAAAGGTTGAGTCTCGGCTCTTTCTTACCGCTTCCAGTCTAGTGGTGGTGCGGGGCAGCATCCGTGGAAACGGGTGACTCCACCTTGGCCGGCGAGGTTGCTGGTCTCGTCCGGCGAACTCGACTACTGGCGCGGCGATATCCCGGAGGGCGCGCCCGAGGTCCTGAGAAAACAGTTCCAGGCCGCCACCACCCGCCGCCGCATCATGGCCGAACTGGCCGAATCCCGGGAGCTGGTCGCCGGGCACCATCTGGATTTTCCGGGGATTGGGTATGTGGCTGAGGACGAGGATGGGTTTCGGTTTTTGCCGCATGTTTGGAGTCCGTCGGTTTAGCGCAACCTGGCGAACGTGAGCGGGCTCAATTCAACGTTTGCATGGACGCGGCAAAGGAGAGGTAGCGCTTCATCAGGGCCTGGCTGTCCCGGTCTCTCTCTTCCTGGCATTCCAGGGACTCGCAGAAATGCCCGTCGCTCAGGCGATCAAAAATGAGCTGGTGGGTATTGAAGAGCGGAATGGTGTGATCAAGCGTCACCAGGTGTCCCTGGTCCATCACAAGGAAGGGAACCTCGCGTTCATTGGCCAGCAGTTTTCCGGATTCATCCGGGGGCGTGTGGTCGCCGGTGATCACCACCAGCGCATCAGGGTCTTCTTTCCGCACCTCGTCCAGGAACTCGGCAATCCATCTCTGGCGGTAGTATTCCTGGGTCAGCAGGCGCTCACTGGTGGCGTCGAGGTCCAGCGCATCAATCATCTCCGGCACAGGGAATTCGTCGGGCTCATTCATGAAGGGGTGATGGCCAAAGGCGCCCATCATGTAGGTAAGCGTGGGTTCCTTCTTCGGACTCTGCAGTGCCTCCCGGAAAAGCGTCCGGTCGGTCACCGGGTCATCGACCGGATTGGTTTCTCCCACATCCAGAAATCGCTGGCTGGTGAGCCCGGCCGCCTTATAGATCGCTCCTGCGTTGAAGGACAATGGATTGCCCGCATGGAGCACCTGGGTTCTGTACCCCACGTCCTTGAGCAGTGGCAGGGCACAGCGTGGGTTGTCCATGCGTTCCAGCATGAAAAAGTCCAGCCTTGTCAGCTTCTGCATGGAAGGAACGCCGCACAGGATCTCGAATTCGGTATTGACGGTCCGCCCGCCGGCAATGGGAGCTGAAGCCGTGTTGATGTGATCCGCCACTTTGGCCCGGTAGCTTGGAGCCATAAGCGTTTCAGGGGCGGGCACGTTGAGATTGCGGAAGTCCACCCAGCTTTCGAGTACCACAAGGTAGACGTTGCGGTCGGCGTCGATGGAGCTGTTGGCGACCGACTGGACTTGCTTATGATGCGTTTCCCAGTGCTCGGTCGTTACCTCTCTGAGTTTATCGTTCTTGAGTTGCCGCTCCACCAGCGTCATCCACAGATAGCCTGTGTGCCCAATGGATGATACGGCCTTGCTTTCAACAGTTTGCTGCGGCTCATACATCGCTGCATGACCGGAAAAAGCCGAGATGGCGAGAACCGAATAGAAAACGGTGAGCGTGACTGTTTTCAGTGAGTAGTGGATGGTGAAACCGATCAGGCCGAGTCCAGCCGCGGCGAACAGCAGTTCCGACACAGACAGATAGTCCAGGGTATGAACGAAGAGCTGCCAGTCCAGGTCGTATCCGGAAAAGGGCTCATCAAACATCAGCTGATACCGGTTCAGGATAAAGGCGATTGCGGCGGGAAAGGCGCCGGCAATCACTGGACTTAACCGGTTGTTGGGCATCAGGGTGAGGAGGGCGACACCCATCAGTGACAGCGTGGTGCCATCAATCAGGTAAGCGGTCCAGCCGGTGCTGTCGCGGTCAGGGATTAACCAGCTGAAGACGGTCTCTATGAACAGGAAACTGACGATGCCGATTAAAAAGCAGGAGAGATAAACCGTGCCGCGCTGGCCCATTGATGGAAACTTCACTGATAGGGGAGATAATACCGAATGGTAGCAATGCAGCGTCGGGCCAGTTGCATTGAAAAGGTTACGTCTTTGACATGCTTTGCCTGGAAATCGTGCGTACTGGTTGCTCAGCCCAGGTGCTATCCCCCTTCGTGTTCATCCGGGTAACGGATCAACACCGGGGTTGAATTCGCCCGCTCTCCCACGCATGTCTACACTACGGCGCATTCACAGTACGGCCTTTACCCCAACTAGTGCCCATCCAGAAATTCGTAAAGTGATGATTTTGAAGGAGTGAAAGCGGGAGAGTGTTAAAAAATCCTCTTGGCTGATAGGTTTTAAGTGTCA
>JBNJDI010000021.1:0-30192 GCA_051744725.1 Pseudomonadota bacterium
TTCATTGAGAAAGGTGTAACCACCGGCTCTACGGCGACCGCCTTTTCGGCACTGTGCACCTCCAAGCCGGCGCGTAAGCCTTGCCGTTACGAGAGAGGCATCGCCAGCATAGTTGCTGGTGATACAGCACCAATCCGCATTCGTACATTCCCTTAGATTAACCAAAATGGCTCAAAGAGCCTAAGGTACTGTATGAGTGATTCCAAAGAAGCCGTGCAATTCCCTCTTTTCAAAGCCCTTGCCGACATCAGCTTTGATTCGGTGATGGTAACGAAAGCCTCCGATGACCTTCATGATTCCGTGGTGGTGTATGTCAACGAGGCGTTCACGGAACTGACGGGCTATTCGGCCGAGGAGGTTCTGGGGAAGACGCCGGGCGTGCTGCAGGGTCCGGAAACGGAAAAGGCGGTTACGGATCGCCTGGCCGATGACCTGAAGAACCACCGGACCTTCCACGGCAGTACGACCAACTACCGCAAGGACGGTTCGCCATTCACCATCGAATGGATCGTGACGCCGGTACTGGATGGGGGCGAAGTCACCCATTACGTGGCGGTACAGCGAGCCGCAAAGTAACTGCGGTTTTGACCGCGACCTGTATTTCCTCCGGAAGTTCCTTCAAAAAAGTAACGCCGGAACCTCTCGGTTCCGGCGTACCTCGCAGCCTTTCTACACCTCCCGGTGCCGATCAATCAGCTCACAGAGCGCATCCAGCCCATCCGTGAGCGCCGCAGGCCCCGGCTGAAGAATCAACGGTGATTTCACTTCGTAAAGCGCGTTGTTGGCAACGGCGGGGATGGCATCCCACCCCGGTCGTTCCGCCACCTGTTCCGGGCGGAATTTGCGACCACACCAGGAGCCGACAATCAGGTCCGGCTGGCGTGCCACAACCTCGCTGGGGTCTTCGATAATACGCTCCTTGGCGCCGGGCTCTGCGGCCCGCTCGGGAAAGACGTCTTCGCCACCGGCGATATGAATGAGCTCCGAGACCCAGCCAATGCCCGTAATCATCGGGTCGCCCCACTCTTCGAAGTAAACACGCGGACGTGGCCCCTGAGCCTGCTTCGCCCGTATCGCCTCCACTCGTGAAGCCAGTTCATCCGCGTAGGGTTCGGTGTGGTCATGCAGACCGAGCATGCCGCCGAGGGTGCGGATCATGGAGAGAATGCCGTCAACGGTGCGGTGGTTGAAGATGTGCACGGCGACCCCGACGCGCACCAGTTCGGCGGCGATATCGGCCTGCATGTCCGAAAACCCCAGCACCAGATCCGGCTCCAGCTCAAGAATCCGCCCAATCTTGGCGGACGTGAAAGCGGAGACTTTTGGTTTCTCCTGCCGCGCCCGTTCGGGGCGCACGGTAAAGCCGGATATACCAACAATGCGATCCTCGGCACCAATGGCGTAGAGCGTCTCTGTGGTTTCCTCGGTCAGGCAGACAATGCGCTGTGGGTAATCCATAGGCTCAGTTCCGGCGCTCCATCACAATGGTTTGCATGTAACGAACTCCTGTTGTTCACTCGCTCTGATTGCGCCTCAAACTACACTTATGGGGACTTCCTGAACAGCCGGATGAAGACAAGGAATGGCAAGAACCCAAAACCCCTCTGCGGCAATGGCTGTAATCCTCACTGCAGTTCTGGCCGGATGCACGTCTGATGCTGTAAACGAGCAGCCCGATTCGCCTCAGGCGGAAGCTGAGCAGGATGCCGCCCAAGCTTCAGAGTGGACGGCCGGCATTATCGACCAGGCACAATCCGACGCCCCCGTCTCCAAGCTTGTCGCCGTCCGCACCACCACCCATGACGGCTTTGATCGGGTTGTCTTGGAGTTCGACGAGCGGGTTCCGGGGTATCACACCGAGTACATCGACCAGCCGATAAGAAAATGCGGATCCGGCAAGGTCACGCAAATGGCCGGCGATGGCTGGCTCGAGCTCCGGATGTACCCCGCGAACGCGCACACCAGCGAAGGCCAGCCGACGATTGCCGAGCGGGAACGCATGCTGGATTTGCCCGTGCTCTCCGAGCTGGAGCTGACGTGCGACTTCGAGGCTGTCGTGACATGGGTCCTGGGCGTCGAGTCGCCGAACCGCTACCGGGTCCGTGAACTGAGTGGTCCGCCGAGGCTTGTCATCGACATCAAGCACTGAGGGAACGCATGCTTACGATCATCTCGCTCAAGGGGCTGGGTGTAAGCGATGGCTGATCCGGTTCAGCGCACTTCCCTTTTGCGCATTGGCATAGTGTCGATCAACGCAAAGATTTCGGCGACATCCAGAACCCGGCTTCGCTGTTTAATCCCGCCATCCTTGCCGATCAGCACAGCGCTTACGTCGTCGGGCTGTGCGCTGAGCGTTTTGCGGACATCCCGCTGCAGTTCCCTGCCCGGTTCCTCCAGGTTCGAATGGATGCGCTGATTCCCGACGACAAACCAAACGATGTCCCGATCGTCTATGCCCGCGGCATAGCGCCTTAAGGTCTCAACACGTTGATCGGGCTCATTGGCACCTTCAACGAGAATCAGCCGATTACGCCATTGAAAATCCGAAAGTGAACGCATCCCTTGCTCTCCCGCGATGACTGAGCCTAACCAGAGTAAAGCAAGAGCCAGAACGGCCGGCCGCCTGGTCACGTCGTTTAACCATTTCATCCCGCTATCTCCCTCTGCAAACCTCTTAAGTTATACGCTTGGTGGGCTTTCTGGTTTGCGATAGGCTCGTGCTGAGGAGGACCTCATGAAGAAAGGACTTGAACTGACAATCCCCCCGCCGCTGATTGCGCTGACGGTCGCTGTGCTGATGTGGGGTATCGCGCAGCTCGTACCCGGTGCGGCCCTGCCATTCCCGCGTTCAGCGACGCTGGCGATTGTAGTGGCAGCGGTTGGTTTCGGCATTGCCCTGATTGGTGTCCTGCAGTTCTGGCGCGCCAGTACCACGATTAATCCGCATACGCCCCAGAAATCCGCCCAGCTGGTGGAACACGGGATCTACCGCTTCAGTCGCAACCCGATGTACCTGGGGCTTGCTGTGGTGCTGCTGGCCTGGGCCCTGTACCTGACCAATGCCCTGTCGCTGCTTCTTATCCCGGGATTCATCGTCTACATCAACCGGTTCCAGATCCTGCCCGAGGAACGCCACATGCGGGCGCTGTTCGGCCAGCCCTTTGATGAGTACGCCGCCCGGGTAAGGCGCTGGATCTGATGTAAAACCTGGTTGCTCGAGAAGGGGCGTTGAATGGTCCGCGTTTCCTGGCCGGTGTTCCTGGCCCACATGCTGTTTCTGCTCGCCGCCTGGACGGTATTCATCAAATACCTGTTCCCGCTGGCGTTCGCGCTCGCTGAGGGCATAGACTGGCACACATACATCTATTGGGACCTGTGGCCCCTCGCTCATGTGTGGCTCGGCTGGGCATTGCTGGCACGCCCAGGCTATACCCGCGCGCTGGCGATTGGTATGGCGGTGGTGGAAATCGCAATCATCGTCACGCTGTTCGCGACCTTCCTGGCCGACCCGGAGTGGTCGATCTGGCGGACCAACTGGTTCGTCAACAAGGTCTTTGTCCTGGCCTGTTTCGTCCTTGTGCTGTATGCGGCACTGAGGCACCCGGAGGGGTTCCGTGCGTCCCAATGACTGGCAAGCCTCGATATTCCAAGTCTTTAACATCCAACTATTAACAGCAGTTGTTGCATGATGCGCAACGCGCTACACTCTCATTATGATCAAATCATTCCGTCACAAGGGACTGAAACGGTTTTATTTAACGGGTAGCACGGCGGGTATACAGGCTGATCATGCCGGTAAGCTCCGCATGCAGCTGGCCGCTTTGGATACCGCCACATCGGTGGAAGACATGGATATCCCCGGTTTTCGCCTTCACGCGTTGAAAGGCAAACAGAAGGGGCGCTGGTCGATCTGGGTTAATGGCAACTGGCGTGTGACGTTTGAATTCCACGACGGCAACGCCTATGTACTTGATTACGAGGATTATCACTGATGACCATGCACAACCCACCCCATCCGGGTGAATTCATTAAGGACGTGTATCTGGAACCGTTCGGTATCAGCTCACGTCAACTCGCCGCGAGCCTTGGCGTATCCCCTTCCACCCTCTCGCGGGTGCTCAAGGGGGAGAGCGGCGTCAGTCCGGAAATGTCGCTGCGACTCTCCAGGGTTCTCGGGCGTACTCCTGAGAGCTGGCTGGCAATGCAGGATATGCACGATCTGTGGGTAGCCCGCAACACGGTTAACCTGGATGGCCTCCATCCCCTGGATTTCGAAGCAGCTTAACCAGTGACCTCTGGCCATTTTCGGGACCGACGGGAGCTAACGCATGCTCATTACCATCGCGAGTTACAGCTTTCCGTTCGAAGCCCACATTGCCCGCTCGCGCCTGGAATCAGAGGAAATCCCGGCCTTTGTCGCCGATGAGCACACCATCAACATGCAGTGGCTGTATTCGAACGCGCTGGGTGGCGTCAGGCTCCAGGTTCCCGAGGAATTTGTCGATGCCGCAATTGAGATCCTGAATGAGGACCGGGAACAGGATCTGGTTGAAACCGAGGGTGACGATTCAACGCCCTGCCCCCACTGTGGAAGCACGGATACGGAGTTCCATCAGATCGGCCGACGCTGGGCCTTTCTGGTTTTCCTGGGGCTGGAGTTTCCACTGTTTCCCGTGAAGGAAGGCATTCGGTGCAATCACTGTGGGAAGGTTTCCAGAACCTGAGGTTCGTTGGCTGCAAGCTGGTGGAATTTCAGGCTTTCATTCCGCATTGACTGACGCAGGGAACCGTAAGGTTCGCTGAATCGCCAAGACGACGCCTTAAGTTGGTTCCCCATCTAACTACGGAAGCGGTTATTGGGGGGTAGCATCAGCTCCGGGCGCCAGACCCGGAATCCAGCTGCAGTCATCGAGGGTTATGAAGTGGCTGGACGAGCGGGTATGCACAACGCTGACCCGCTCCGGGAACTGGCTCGCGCTGGCCCTTAAAGCGATGGGGTCAAGGATATGGTCGGTGCCCGGCAGCAGGATATAGGCCTTCTCGATGTGCTGATAGACACCGGTATCCCGGTACTCCATCCAATCGATGACATTCTCGATATTGCGCACAACAGTGAGCGGGTCCTGGGTCGCGGAGAACACCTTGTTCAGTAACAGCTTCTTGCGCGGGTTCATCCTCCCGAACAGGGTTCGGCTGAAAACGGATGTAGGGATCGTGTTGAGCATCCGGACGACGTAGGGCCACATGCCGTAACCGACGGGCGTCAAAAGGGCTTTGATCATGGGGTGAAGGCGCCCCTGGGGCAGGACTGGCGCCTCCAGCACTATCTCGACATCGCCATACAGCTCCGGCTGGCGAATGATGGCTTCCAGTATTACCGCAGCGCCGCGGGAGTGGCCATGAATACGGATGTTACTGGTGCTGGGCAGATGCATCAGAGCCTGGTTGAGAATGCAGGCATCGTATTCCACGGTGCCTTCCAGCGGTCTGATCCGTGTTTGCCAGGGCGCATCTTCCACGGTCACGCCATTGGCCGGGATATGGTAATTGCTGCAGGTAAGCAGGATCAGTTCAGTGGTGGGTGCTTCGTAGGTATGGGTGAAATAGCAGTGATTGGTCAGGAAACCATGCACTCCGATAACGGTATGAACAGCTTTGCCACTGTGGTTGCGGACGGATACCGCGCCTTTGCCAACCCGGTACACCCGTCCTGAGAACATCTCGGAATAGATACTGTCGATGGGTTTGGTCAGATTGCGTATGTGGCTTACTTTCATGTCGACGCTCCTTGTCCGGAACTGCACCTGGGCATGATCACCCAGACTGCGGCGGTGTTTCTGTACGTTAGGCCACAGAGACGCTGCAGTGGGGCTGTCGCTGCGCGCGGGACGACATTTGCCAGCCGGTAAAGGGCGGAGGGCGAGCGGGAATGGAAGGCCCGATTACGGGCCATCTGAAAATCGGGGGGTTATCGATGGAGAATGCGTACGTGATGCCCTTGCGAGAAAGGCCGCACTCAGGGCGCCGCCGTTGACCGGAACTGTTCCGCACGGTGGACCATGTCGCCCATGTGGTCGGCGGCTTTGACGGTGAGCGGGTGCTGGGTAAAGCCTGCTCGTGGAGAGATATAGCTCGCCATTTCCCGGGCAACCTCAAGCTGGCGCTCAGACCCGTCAGCAAGCAGCGCTATTACCAGGTTCTCCAGCGCGATCACACGGACCCGAAGATGGACCAGCTCGGTATTGGTCAGTTCGGGGACGTCTGGTGTTACGTCAACTGGAAACGCACCGCCTTCGTTGTTCCATACGGAAAGGGCCTCCGGGGATTCCAGAACATCCGGTTCCCCTTTGCTCGCGTTTGAATCAGCCATTATCAGAATACTCCTGCCACTATTTGCTTCTTGGTACTACCTAATCTAGCGCTAAAGTTGAGCGAGCGTCTGTGTGCTACCGCACCTACACCGGGTTCCCTGAGCCCCATGCTGGAACGGCATTCCCGCAATGCGGGAACTGCCCTCAGACCCAGGAGGGTCCGGCAATTTGCCGAAAATCGAAGGAGAAACAAGCATGAAGATGAAGAAAAGCCTAACCGCAATCACCCTGTCAGTTGCGCTCGTTCCGGCAATGGCACTGAGTACAGCCGCAGTTGCGCAGAGTCAGGACATGGAGTCGGACAGCTCGCAGCACATGAGCAGCAAGTCCGCAGGGGCAGTCTACGCGGAAGACGTGATCGGCGAGACTGTGAAGCACCGTGAGTCCGGTGAAGAGATCGGTTCCATCCAGGATCTCGTCATTGGTGAAGACGGCCGTATCGCCGGTGTAGTGATCACCACGGGCGCTTTCCTCGGACTGGGCGGACAGGAAGTTGGCCTGAGCTGGAGTGAACTGGAGCGCACCATGGAGGATGACCAAGCCGTGTTCTACGTGGACATGGATGAGGAGGAACTCCGGAACGCCCCTGAGTACGAGCGCGAAAGCGAATAATCCAGCGTAAAGGGACGGGGGCACGTCATGTGCCCCCGGTTTACAACGGCTGCTTCACCCGTTCTGTGAAGCGACAAGGAGGATAGGATCATGACCACCAGGAGCAGAAACGAGCACGAGACCACCGACCAGTTTGCCAACAAGGCCCATGAAGCGGTGGACAGAGCCGCCCAGACCGCTCGCAGGGCCGAAGAGTCCGCACGGGAACACGCCTACAACGCGGATGAGCGTGTTCGTGAGGCTGCCGCCCAGGGGCGCCGTCGGGCCGATGAAGCGGTCGAGCAGGCGAACAACTACGTCCGCGAGAACCCGCTGATGTCGATTGGGCTCGCCTTTATCGTTGGCATGCTGTTCTCGTGGCTGACGCGTCGCCGGTAACGCCAGGCATGCAGACCCCTGAAACCGGCGAGGCATCGCCGGATGAGCAGAACGAGCAGGAAACCTCCCACAGGGACCGGAATACGGACGCTGGCGCTGCATTTGCTGACGTGACCACCCTGTTCACCCTGGTTGGCGTCTCCGTCCGCGATACGGCACAGCTTGTGGGCCTGGAGACGCGCCTTGCCGTCAAGACCGTCTTCATGATGATGGTGCTCGGGGTGGTGTTCGCGCTCGTACTGGTGGGCGTCTGGCTCTCCATCACGCTGATTGTCGCTGCGGGGCTTTACGAGTTCACGCCCCTGGGCATAACGCTGAGTACTGTGGCTGCATTACTGGTCAACCTGGGGTGTGCCAAGGCCCTTCTGATGGTACTGAAACGCCTAGCCCGCCGGCTGGCGTTTCCGGAAACGCGCCTTGCCGCTCGGACTCTGGTGGAAGACGCAACCCGTACCATGCAACCGAAGGAGTAGCCGGCATGCCGTCACTGGAAAAAAGGGTCACACGCCAGCGCGATGCCGTGGTGGCCCGCGGCCCGACGCTGCGTGCCCACGCGGCGCGGGTTCACGCGCGTCTGGGGCATCCCGTGGTCCTTATTCCCGCCTTTCTGGGTGGCATGCTCGTCGCGCGGGGAACGCCGGTGCTGCTGCGCGCCCTACCCAGGCTCACCGCACAGCTGAGGGGCCTCACGGAAGGACTCAGAAGGCTCGATGCTGTCGTCAGGCTCATCGCCAGCCTGGCACTTTCCCTTGCCCGCCTTTGGGACACTGAAACTGACGGTACGAACCAGTCCCAGCCTCCTGTATAAGCCCTTTCTGGCCTGGTGTGTACGCTGACGCACAGACAGATGAGTGGTCATTAGCGGATGCTGAGGGTATGCGTTCACGGCGGCCAACTGCCCCGGTATTTTCCGTGGCACGGCCTGCACCAGGGATGTAATGGCGCAGTTCGGGAATGCAATCTGAACAACCCAAGCAAGGAGCTTCAAATGATCAGAATCAACGCTGCAGCAATAACTCTCTGCCTTCTCGGTGCCCTGCCCATGGCAGTATCCGCGCAGTCCTCAAATGTCGGTCCGGAGGAAGGCGACCGTGAATTCTCCCTCTCCGGGACCGGCAGTAGCGACCGTGATTTCGAAGGCGGCAGCCTCGGCCTTTCGGGCGATCTGGGCTGGTATCTGCGGGATGACGTGGCGGCCGGTATCCGGCAAAGCATCAACTACGCCGATGTCCAGGGCGAGGGCGTTACGGATGACTTCTGGAACGGCTCAACCCGTGGTTACGTCAACTATCAGTTCCTTGAGGATCGCGCACGGCCACTCATCGGCGCCAGCCTCGGTGGCATCTATGGCGATGGCGTCAAGGACAGCGCCTTCGCGGGCCTGGAAACAGGCATGAAGTACTACGTACGATCAAAGACCTATATCATCGCCCGCGTGGAGTACCAGTTCTTCTTCAGCAGCTCCGATGATGCCACCGATGCGTTCCAGGACGACGGTGCCTGGGCGTACACGGTAGGTTTGGGTTACAACTTCTGATCCCTGAAACCAGAGACGGCCGGTACTGTCCGGCCGTCTCGGGTGGCACTGGCAAATACCGTTCACTTCTTTTCGTTCTCCGCCTCACCGTTGATGTCTTCCATCACCGTTGCGGACTTTTCGGCCTCCTTCCCGGATTTCTTCCCACGCTCTCTGTTCTTGCCACCGGTTTTCCTGTCGGCAAAATCCTTATCCCTGTTCGCGTGGCTCTCGTCCCTATCCCCACTCATAAGCTGATCTCCTGATCATTGTTCCATTCAGGCTGCATTTGCAGCTTAGTTGAAGCTCCCCGTCTGGTCTGTGCAAAGGCTCACCCCCAGGCCGGTAATCACTGCCACCCCCATCGCCTTCGCGATCTCGCCCACGCGCAGAGTGGCCCAGCGCGGCCGGGGCATACCATGTTTTATCGGACCCATGCAGCCACCGCCTTTACGCGGGCTCCGCGTTCACGTACCGCTTGGCCATTATGGCCAGCTTTTCGTCAGTCGACTTCTCCTCCTTCAGGGTCTCGGCGAGGTATTTACTGGCCTCGTTGTAGCCCAGCTGCTCTGCCAGCTGGCACAGCGTTCGATAGGTAGCGATCTCGAAGTGCTCGACCTTCTGGGCAGAAGCGATCAACCCGACATCACGCACCGGCCCCTTCTCAGTCGCCTCGACCAGTTCCTCTCCTTCCATGATCAGGCTTTCCATCGCATGGCTCTTGATGCGCTTGATGCGCACATCGCGAATGGAATCCGCGGCTTCCTCAAGGCGTTCGAGCTGGCCCTGGGTCTCTTCCAGATGGTGCTGGAAGGCCTCGGTCAGTTTCTTCTCATCGGCAGCCCGGGCCATCCTTGGAAGGGCACGGGTCATCTGCTTTTCCGCACTGTTGGTCTCGGAAAGCATGTGCATGAACATTTCCTGGCCATTTCTGATAATCATGGGTTTCTCCTCAGGCTCCATCCGGATTCAACGTCCCTTGTTGCACAACCAGCTTGGGAAACGAGGGGCGCCGCGTCGGTGCGCTACCGCACCGATAAACCCGCAACAGGCCCAGGTTCCTGCCCATGATGCGGCTGCGACCCTGCCCCTCGAAGTTCACCGAGCCGGCCGCAAAACCACCGGGAAACTGCTCTTCGATTTGCTGAATGGTCAGGCCGACGGACGCGATCTGGGGGTCTGTGAATACCACGGAAAGCGGCGTGCTGCGAAGGCCCGTGTGCACGTCCGGATAGCTGCCGGCACCGATGGCGGCAACGTCGACTTCGCGTTCTGAATCGTCCATTTCAAATCCTTTAGTCGGTGGGTCGGTAGCGGCCGGGATCGCGCCGGCACTGGGCCATGCCGCTCCGGGTTATCGCAATCCCCAGCACGGCGGCGACCCGCCAATGAAATGGCGGGAACGCCTGTCGGGGGGGGGGGGAAACAGAGATTATCCGGTGAGTGTGACAGCCTGATTGTGAAATCCCTCAGTGCGCCACGGCACGTTGGATGAGACCGAGGATGAGGATCAGCAGCATCGCGCCGAGCAACGACACGACGAAGCTCATAACGCTCAGCCCTTCGTTGATGGAGTTGGCGCCGAGCAGTGGCCCGGCCAGCCATCCGCCGATCAGTGCGCCGACGATGCCGACCACGACGTTGAGAATGATGCCCTGCTGGGCGTCAGTGCCCATGATCATGCTCGCGATCCAGCCGACCAGACCGCCCATGACGAGCCATATGATGATATCCATAATTCGATCCTCCTCTGATTCTCCTGGCGCACCACGCGCCAGTCGTTGAAGTATACGAATGTCGCGGCACCGTCACAGTGCGCTACCGCACCTGGAAGCCCAGCACAACCCAGTCTGGCGAGGGAGAAGCGGGTGAAGACCGACGAGCGGGTTCCAGAACGCATCCCAGGTGATCGAACTCAAGAGAAAGCTTTCCGAGGAAGGCGGGGCGGGGCTGGTGATTGCGCCCTCCATGGCGCCGGTGACTGGGTTGGCGGGCGATGCCATGCCGGCATGAGGGGTGGCTGAGCACCCCTGGCACCTCACGCCGAATGCCTGCCCGGATCGACCGATGAGCTGTAGAAACACAGCTGGTTAGCCCCGCTTGCCTTGGCGCTGTACATCGCCTGATCCGCGGCTGTCAGCAGAGCGTTGGGTGAGGAGACATCCTGGGGATAGAACGAGATCCCGACACTGACAGAAATCTGGACAGGCGGTTCGGCGATTCCGAAAGGAATCCCGAGCCTGCCAATGATCGTCCGCGCCACACGCTCAACATCCCTGCGCTTCCCCGCGCCCGCGAGTATGACGGTGAACTCATCCCCACCGAGACGGGCAACCGTATCATCATCCCGGACACATTCCGTAATCCGCTCCGCAACCTCGGACAGTAAGCGATCCCCGACCTCATGGCCGTGGGAATCGTTGACCGCCTTGAAGCCATCAAGATCCATGAAGAGTACGGCAAGAGGCCGGCTGCTGCGCTTGGCATGCTTGACCTCCTGAACCAGCCGGTCCAGGAAAAGACGCCGGTTCGGCAGTCCGGTCAGAAGGTCATGGTGGGCGTTATGCCAGACTCGTTCCTCGGCTAGCGTTCGTTCGGTCACGTCCCGGAAAATGCAGACAACCGCTTCGGTATGGCCCGCCTCGTCCAGCACCGGCGCAAACAGATACTCGAACCGCTCACCCTCGCCGGAATCAAAGGTATGGGCGAGGCTCCCACGGTAGGTGGCCTGCTCAGCACTTACCTTTTCCAGATTGTGCTGGAAGTCCGAGGCGAACGAAAAACCAAGGTCAAAGTGGGATTTTCCGATGATGGCCTCGGGCCTCAGGGCGAAAAGATCGGCCGTGGCCCGGTTTGCATAGATGAATCGCCCCTGGAGATCCAGAACATAGATCGGATCAGGGGAGGCGACCAGAACGGCGCCGAACAGTCGGGTTTCCATCTCTTTCACGAGCGTATACTGTTCCAGCGATTCGGCGACGGCCTGGTCTATGGCTTCATGGAAGCGGGTCAGGTCCTCAAGATGTGCTGCCGCAGTCTTTGGGTGGGTACGGGTCCAGTGTGACACCACACTCGCGCGCAGGGCCCGGAACTCGGAAACCGTCTCCATGACACTGAAGCCACTGGTCTGTCGCTCGCCCCCGTGCACTTCCGCCCAGGAATCCTCCTCCTCTTCCGGCGCGTCACCCTTGGACTTGGCGGATTGTTCGGCCTCATTCTGGGGTGTATCAAGGTCGTCCGCGATCACCAGAAGCATCTCCCTGGCGTGGTCGCGCAGTGCCGTAGTGTCCATATGGGTGGCGTGATGGATGGTCTTCGCGAATGCCTCCCAATCCTCGAGAATGGGCTCTACTTCCTGCCGTATGAAACCGGCTAATTGCATACTCATCGGTCCGTTCCCCTTCTGCCCTGTCCTTTCTGGCTGATGTCTGATGCGAGTCCAGCATGACGATGGATCGCGGAACGATCTGTGCGCTGGCGTACGCACGCCTCAAGCCAGCTTACTCTCGAATGAGGGATTCCCTGGCGAGTAGGATGAGAACCGTATTCAGGGGCGTTGAAAGCGCTTCCTGGAATAGCATGGCTTAACCCACGTTGCTGTTAACAAAGTGATGGCCGGCAGAGTCCGCTTCTTTCATGAGGTGGCATCCCCACTGCTCAGCGCGCGCTTCAGGCTCGCCTTGATCTCGCTCCAGATGGCGACAAAAAACGCCGTCAGGGGGACCGCGAGTACCATACCGATGATGCCGCTCAGGGCCGTGCCCCAGAAGAACAGGGAGATCACTACGAGTGCCGGATGCAGTCCCGAGCGGTTGGCCATGATTTTGGGTGTGAGAAGCCAACTCTCCACCAGCTGCACCGCCGCGAACACGAGTGCGGCCAGCACCAGTAATTCAGCACCGCCCTCCGGCTGCAGATAGGCAATGGGCAGGATCACCATCAGGCCAATCAGCGTGCCCAGAAAGGGGACGATATTCAGCAGCCCCGCCACCAGCCCGGCAAGCACGCCGAACTTCAGGCCGATCACCGTGAAGCCCAGGGCATACAGGATCCCCATGCACATGGCGATGATCAGCTGGCCCTGGAAAAAGGCGGTGACGTATCCCACGAACACATCCATGAAATACAGCACTTTCTTCTGGGTGTGGTCGCGGAAGACGGATAACAGCTCCGATGCCTGCTCCCGCAGCAGGTTCCCGGAAAGCAGCGTGAAGAACAGGAACAGGGGCACGAAGCTGAGGGCCGCCAGCATCCCCAGGTAGGACATGATGATCGCGCCTGGCTCTTCCACCACTGGTTCCGACTTTTCCTCACCGTTACTCTCCATGCTGGCTTCAACCATGTCACTGATTTCCGGGAAGTGAGAGGAGAAATACTGCTGCCAGCCCGTCAGCGTTTCCGGCAGGACGGTCATCAGCTGGACGATCTGGCTGACCAGGGGCGGGACAAGCAGGATGAGCAGAGCCCCGATACTCGCAAAGAAGGCCACCAGCACAAGCAGTACCGCCACCAGGCGGGGAAGATGGACCCGGCGCTCGAGGAACACCACTACCGGATTGAGTACCAGCGCCAGAATGCCGGCGAGGGACAGCGACAGGAGGAGGTTGTAGAACGCGTTCAGAAGCCAGCCGAATGACCACACGGCGACTCCCGTCAGGGCGGTCAGTGCCACCAGCGCCAGCAGTACGGCTGTGCAGCGGAACAGGCGGAGCTCAACCGGGCCGAAGAGCCGTCCATTCTGCCCTCCACCAGACTGGGATTCATGCCTGTCCTGAGGCATAGAGACATCCTGAGTTGGTTGCCTGCGGATGCACGGACAGCACGGGTCCGGCACCGCAAAGGTCTCAGGGTAGGTAAAGCACGGAGCCCAGTCTGTGCACTTCCGAACTTACAGGGCGTCTTTTTCAGGGAGGTGGGACTCAGAGGGTGCCTGCGTTCTGCTCCACAGTGGCATCGTTGGTGGACCCAATGCCCCCTTCATCAGGGCTGGGCCCGTAGAGCCGCCGCACCCCCTGCAGATCGCCCGGCTGCAGTTCGTCGAAGGCCTCGGAGTAGCGGAATGCCATGACCTGCCCTGAGGCTCCGGAGTGATCCAGGCCAATGGCGTGACCGATCTCGTGGATCAGCGTATAGCGGATGTCGTACACCTCCCTGTCGCCATCAAAACCGACCTTCCACTGGTGCTCGGGGTTCAGGCATACCTGGGCCTTTTCAATGGGGCGCACGCCCTCCACCGAATGCGGTGCGGGGGAGACGTTGGCGAATGCGCGCCCGCGCGGCTGGCCCTGGGCACCGATGACGATGTCCGCATCCCGGGCATCACTGACCCGGTGGAATGACAGGCCGGCGGCGCGCTCCCAGACCCGGAACGCGGCTGCGGTCTCCCGCGTCAGCGTCTCTCTGGGAATATTCTGCGCCGAAAGCGCTTCTATCGGGGCAAGATTGCGGCAGTTGCGCGCATCCTCGAACCGCAGCGTCCTGTCAGCGAAGGCGTAACTGACGCGCGCCCCCACACCCAGCACCTGCTCGCCCCACTTGACCTTGTAGCCTTCCAGCTCAAGCAGCCTGTACTCGCCTTCGCCGGCGTAGGCAGACAGAGGCAGCGCCAGCAAAGTGGCCAATACCAGCGCCCGTTTTGAGAGGCGTACACGCGTAGCTGTTCGCATTGCAGTCTCCGAACAGAGATACCTGAACACAACCGGTGGCTCCGGTTCCCGGATCTTTAGCAGTTCAGAGTCTTGCTGGCAGGCCTGTAACAATCAACACAGGTTAGGTAACTGTATTCATGTACGCCAACGCACAGACGCGAAGGGCGGGAAGTAGTGTGATGATGCGGACAGATCATTGCTTAAGGGAGAAATCACAATGCACGTCAATCAGATTCTGGGCATCGTCCTGCTCATCGCAGCCGCAGCACTGCTGTACTTTGGCTACACTGCATCCCAGGGTGTGGGTGAACAGGTCCATGAGTCCGTCACCGGTGGATTCACCGACTCGACCACCTGGTACTTTGTGTTTGGTATCGCCGCCGGCATTGGCGGTCTCGTCATGCTGACGCTGAAGATTCGTGCCTGATAAGAAAAGAAAGGACGCTGACCGCACTGCCTGCAACCTTGCGTCGCAGGCAGTGCGTAATGCGTTATCGGAACTGTGGAGGGGTCAGTGCCTGGTGGTTTCTTCAAAGTCCTTGACCTGCTTTTCGGCCTCCTCCCTTGAAACACCGTAAGCCTGCTGAATCTCACCGGCCAGCTGGTCCCGCCTGCCGGCAATCTCTTCAAGACGATCATGGCTCAGCTTGCCCCACTGCTCCTTCGCCCTTCCCTTGAGCTCTTTCCAGTTACCTTCGATCGTATCCTTGTTCATTGATCTCTCCTTTGGCCTTTAGCCAGCTTATGGAACGGTTGGATGGCCCCGCGCAGGAGCGGGGGCCATCACCAGACATGCTGTCGCTTGAGCCCGCGGGTGTCTGTTCGTTAGCACACGCACACCGGTTATCCCGCACCAGTCCTGCCTCGATCAGCACATCACACGTGGGCTAGCGCACAGAAAGACCGCCGGTTTTTGCTCACATTGATACCCGGCAATCAAAAGTAACCCGCTGTAAGAGCAGGGGGGTCTCCGGGCCTGTGGCACCTCAGATTTTGCCGGCATGCCTGCTACAATCCTCCTGTCCCTGTGCCAGTCCACTGGTATGAATGAACCCACCCTGCAGAGAGCCCCAATGGCTGATACTGAAAACCAGCGCCTCGCCGTCATGATCGATGCCGACAACGCCCAGGCCTCGCTGTGTGCCGAACTTCTGGCGGAAGTGGCCCGTTTCGGGGTTGCCAGCGTGAAGCGAGCTTACGGCGACTGGACGACCACCAACCTCAAGGGCTGGAAAGAGCACCTGCACAAACACGCCATCCAGCCGATCCAGCAGTTCAGTTACACCGCCGGCAAGAATGCAACGGACTCCGCGCTGATCATCGACGCCATGGACCTGTTGCATGAGGGCAAACTGGACGGGTTCTGCCTGATCTCGTCGGACAGTGACTTCACCCGGCTGGCAACCCGGATTCGGGAGTCAGGGCTGACGGTATACGGGTTCGGTGAACGCAAGACCCCGGAACCCTTCGTCTCCGCCTGCGACAAGTTCATCTACACCGAGATACTGAAAAGCCGTAACAATGCGGACGAGCCCCAGCCGGTCAATGAGGAACAGACCAGTGATCTCCGGGATATTCTCATTCCGGCGGTAAACACCGTTTCAAAGGATGATGGCTGGGCACCGCTTTCCGCGGTAGGCTCTTACCTCAACAAGAAATACCCCTCGTTCGACCCACGCAATTACGGCTATGAGAAACTGGGGCAGCTGATGAGGTCGCTGGATTATATTACTGTGGATGAGAGGAAGCCCCAGCCGGACTCCCCGATCACCCACATTTACGTGAAGGCCACCGCCTGACGCCCGTCCGCCGCCCCACTCCGTCACCAGAGCCGGGGGAGCGGTATCACCTGAGGTCCCTGGTGGCATGGCTCTGCCCCGTGCTGCCGAAACTCTGTTGGTAGAGCTCTTGAAAGCTTTCAACGAAGTACCGCACAACCCGATTCGGTGCATGCACCATGCTTTCATCCGAGATGAGGCCGAACTGCACGGTTCCGGCGTAGCTGAGAATACTGAGCCCCACCCCTAGGTGGCCGGATTGGGGCACCCAGACAAGCGGTTGCAGGATTCGCGCCCCGGCAATGCTGAGAGGTGATTGCGGGCCAGGGACATTAGTCAACACCAGTGACGATTTGTCGCTGAGCGTGTTGAGAGCGAATTTCTCAAGAGCCGCAGGACCGTAGCCAAACAGTTCCAAAAGGCCAAAGGTTGCCCGTGGCTGCTGGGAGTTCTTGATCTCCGACAGTGCCTTTTTCACCTTTTTGAAACGCTTTATGGTATCCGGCTCATCGAGGGGTAACTCAACCAGCACAAGCCCAAAGTGGTTGCCCAGAGACTTAACAGGCTCATCTTTCGGGCGCAGGTTGAAGGGAATAGTGACATGGATATTCCCTTTGATGTATCGGTCCGCCTCGCTCAGATACCGCCTGAGCGCACTGGTGACAGCGGCCACAAGAACATCGTTGACCGTGCCCTCCAGTTGATGCGCAAGCTCCTTGACCCGAGCCAGCGGCAGGGGATCAGCCCAGGCTACGCGCTTGCGCCCAGACAGTTCGGCATGCAGGTGAGTGCTCGGATCCCGCGGCATCAGTCCAAGATGAGCCACTTCCCCTACAATCTGCCGGCCTTCCTCGAACCAGTGCGTGACATGCTCAGGATGGCGAGCAAGCTCCATGCCCTCCTCGAACAGTTCATGACCCAGGTGAACGCCCTGCTCAGCCATTCGGCGCATGGATCCGGTCAGTGATCTGACCAGACCACCAGCAGGCAGCTGGTCCACATGTTCTGCTTCAGGAAGCTCTCCTTCACTTGCCAGGGACATGAGCACCTGAACCAGCGCGAGCCCGTCCGCGATGCAGTGATGCAGACGTGCCACAATGGCCGCGCCATCCTGGTAGTGGTCCACAAGGTGGAATTGCCAGAGGGGATGATGGACGTCCAGCGGGGTGCTGGCGAGGTCCGCCACAAGATCCTGCAGTGCCTGCTGATCACACGGCTCTGCGAGCGCTATATGGTGGAGATGGTTATCCAGGGAAAAATGCGGATCCTCCTCCCAGAAAGCTCTGCCGTCATCCTCGGTAACACGCTGGGAAAACCGGTTGTAGCGCAGCAGACGCTGTTCCAGCAGCTCCCGGAACGCCTGGATGTCCACCTGGCGATCCAGGACCAGCACCCCCGTGATCATCATGGGGTTGCCTTCACTCTCCATGTGCCACCAGGCCGTATCGACCGCCGTCATCTGTTCCCGTGCGTTACCCATCACCAATACTCCCGCTGTGCTGTAACCGATGCGCTCACCGGCTCCCTGCCTTCGATTATAGGCCTGTTGATGGCGGCAAATGTTGAACTGGCTCAATCATCACGACCAAGGCACATCACTCAGAGCGTTCAGCGACTTCCTATAATCCGGCACAAGGTGTCCAGTCACGCTCACAGCCAGCAGGTGGAATCACGGCAAGCGCTTGCGGGCCATACAGCTTCTGGACATCGCCACCTTCACTCAAGCAACATCCGCACGCATCGAAGTGCCCCTGAGCCTTGAAGGAAACCTCCTTGAGTGCTTTATTTAGCAGCTATATTCAAATACTGAAGCACTCCTGCTGAGTGTCAGCACAGGCAAGGGGTTCAGTTCAACGTCCGCATTGGCCGACGAAACCAACCAGAGCAAGGAGAAAACATATGGCCCGTCTGATCGCCGCAGCCTTATTGGTAACTGCTGTTTCGGCGGTGGCGGATCCCTTACCCGAGTTACAGATCTATACCGAGCACTACGAGCCCTATAACTTCATCGACCAGGACGAAAGCCCCGCGCAACTGAAGGGCATTGGTGTTGAATTGCTTGAAGAAATGCTCGAACGGGCCGACTCCGATCAGGACAGCTCGGACTTCAGCGTGGTTGCATTAGAGAACGGGTTTGAAGCCATCAAACAGCAACGTAACAGCGTGCTGTTCTCCATAGCCCGCACCCAAGGACGGGAATCCCAGTTCAAGTGGGTATGCCCTATTGATCAGCTCAAGACACAGCTCGTCGCGCTTAAATCCAGGAATATCACCGTTGAGAGCGAAGAAGAGCTGAACGATTACAAGATCGGTACCATCCGGGGGGATGTTGGCGAACAACTCCTCAAAAAAGCCGGGGTGCACGACTCCAGACTGTCCTATGGTAATGAGTACAACAATCTCACCAGGCTCATGAAGGAGCAGATCGATCTTTATGTGGTCAGCATGGACAATGTCGCGTCGAGCTGTAAGAACCGTGACTGCGAGGTCTCGCAGTTTGAGCCTGTCCATACACTGCAGGTAACCGACCTCTGTTACACCCTGAACAAGTCCACACCCGACTCGGTGGTTTCAGAGCTGCAGACTGCTCTCGATGAGCTTCATGCCGAAGGCCGTGTTGAGGCGATCAAGCAGAAGTACATGGACTGAAGCGTGGATCTGCTGCGCCGAACCTGAATTGCCGCGACCAGGAGCCATAATGTCTGAAGTCCCCCTCGAAGCCCTGTCCGATCTGGCCAGCGAAGCCCATAGCCGGATCCAGCAGGCGTATGAGTCCATCAACCCGGTGGTGGAGGTACGCCAGGGAATGCGTGACAGCGGCATCCCCGCCGACGTGATGACCATTGACTGCCTGCGCACACGCAGGCGCATTGTGCTGATCCTGCACGATGAGCAGCCCGGCACCCTGCTCTTTGAATTCATCGGGCTCGACGAGGAACCTGGTGGCCCCTTCCGCAGCATCCCCCTGAACGAAGTGGGGGCGGATACATTATTTGACTGGATGCGCGACTACTTCTCTGATTAAGTATCCATTCCCTTCACAATCTTACCGTCTGTAGCAATTTGTATTTCGTAATCAGCGATCTCCGGGATATAGTTTATACTCTTTCTAACGTTTCTGGCTGTATGCCACCCCATTTCCTGATCGCTGCTGATGATGCGGAAAACTACGGCCATACCCCTTATCGTGTTCCTGATGACGGCCACAGCGTTTACCTGGGCCGGGGAGCCGAAAGAGCTGAACCTCAACGTCTCCCATGGAGACCTGGGGCTGGGCGGCCTCAAGCAGTGGGACTTGCGCTTCACCATGGATGGAGCGCTCGACCCGGCGGACGCTCCGGAGAAGGGGCACGCCCAGGCGGAATCCAGAACCGAGCTCAACCTCGACCGTTTCCTTTTCTCAGGCCGGTTGGACAACTTCAGCATCCAGTTCGGCCATCACCAGGCGGCCAGAGAGAGCCTTCTCTTCGATGGGGATACAGACTGGGGGCTCTCTGCGACAAGCGAACTTGCCCCCCTGAACAGCAACCTCTCCGTCTTCGCTGTCAGCGCCGGCGCTGCGCCGGATACCGCCCGCGAGATGCGGCTCTCCGGTGATACGCCCTGGTATACCGGGGGGTTCTGGGAGTCGACCCTGCCCGTTGCCGGCTCCGATACAACCCTCTGGGCAGGCTATGTGGCAGGCCCCCTGAGTTCCCGGGTGTACCAGCAGGGCTACTCGATAGGCATGCAGAGCGCCTGGAACGACAACCGGCTGCGCCTGACGCTGGAGCGGGCAACCAGCCGCCTATCCGCTGTTGAGGAGCGCCCGGACCATAAGCTCTCGGATGCGGCGCACACTGCCGCGCTCCGGTACCGCCCGGAAGTCCGCCTGCCCTTTCTGGGCTGGGAAGTCGGCGCCGAGGCACAGCGTGTTGGCGATGCCTTCCACACACCAGGCAACCGCTCCATAACGCGTGCCCGCACCTCCAGGCGGATGTTCCTTAACCTGCGGCCTTTCGACAGCGGCTCACTCGGTTACAGCTACAGGGAACTCGAGAAGGGCTATGGCCCGCACAGGATCACGAGCCACGGCAACGAGGTCTTTGCCGATCTCACCCTGTCCCCCTGGGGCTGGCTGAGCCTGCAGCCTTACGGTGAATTCGAGCACAGGGAGTACGAGGACCTGGATATGACCGGTCACCAGAGTCTGTTCCGTCTCACGGCGGATGCCTGGCTGATCCCGGACGAACTCGTTTACCGCAATACCTTCAAGCTGAGCCGCACCCGTGAGCCGGACCACGCCCTGCAGATACGGGACAGGCGCCGGCAATACCTGGGTGGCGAACTGCAATGGCAGGCACTTTCCCCCACCCACAACCGCACGGGCCTGGACGTTAACCTCAGCTTCAGTGCGGATCGCCACGAATCCCGCTTCGATCGTGGCGGCGCCCTGGACGATTACCGGGTACTGCTTTCCATCAGCTCCGGTAGCGAGGGCGGCAGCCGGATCTGGTAATTCGTGGACACTGGACCCTGGCCCCTCGCCCTCCCCATCCCTGATTCACCCGCTGGTGCACGCCTTGATGAGCTGTGGACGGCATGCGTTCGTACACGTTACACAGAAGGTGCACGGAACTGCACTGAAACCCACAGAAAGAGAAGAAGAGAGGATCACCATGACTCAACCAGTTATTGCCGATAACAAACCAGCGAAGGTCAGCGTTACGGCTGGCGAAAGCTACATGTTCTGCGCCTGTGGCCACTCTGACAGCCAACCATTCTGCGATGGTTCCCACAAGGGCACGGGCATTACACCCCAGAAGTTCACACCCGAGGAAAACGGCGACGCCTTCCTGTGCTGCTGCAAGCACACCAGCAACGCCCCCTTCTGCGACGGCACTCACAAGCGGTTTGGCGACGGGGATGTGGGTACCGAAGTCTCCTGACCGGGTGCCCTGAAACAGAAAAGCCGGGTGCGGCTTACGCCACACCCGGCTTTTTTTCGTCTCAGCTCAGGCCGGGATGATTATTCCAGATCGAAGCGATCCGCGTTCATCATCTTGTTCCAGGCCTTTACGAAGTCCTGTACGAACTTCTCCTGGTTGTCGTCCTGAGCATAGACCTCCGCGTACGAACGCAGGATCGAGTTGGAGCCGAACACCAGGTCTACCCGGGTAGCGGTCCACTTCGCCTTGTCCGTCTTGCGGTCACGGATCTCATACTGGTTGTCGCCTGTCGGTACCCAACTGTAGGACATGTCAGTGATGTTCACGAAGAAATCGTTGGTCAGCTGACCCTCGCGATCCGTGAACACACCGTGCTTGGTACCGCCATGGTTGGTACCGAGTACCCGCATCCCGCCAATGAGCGCGGTCATCTCCGGACCGGTGAGCCCCATCAGCTCGGTGCGGTCGAGCATCAGCTCTTCCGGCTTGACGCTGTAGTCCTTCTTCAGGAAGTTGCGATAGGCGTCCGAAAGAGGCTCGAGCCACTTGAAGGAATCCTCATCGGTCATTTCCTGGGACGCATCGCCACGACCGGGCGCAAAGGGTACGACGATGTCGTGACCGGCCGCCTTCGCCGCTTTCTCAATACCCACATTACCCGCGAGCACGATCACGTCGGCGATACTGGCACCGGTTTCGGAGGCAATCGGTTCCAGCACCTTCAGAACGCGGGACAGACGCTCCGGTTCATTGGCGACCCAGTCCTTCTGGGGAGCCAGGCGGATGCGCGCCCCGTTGGCACCACCACGCTTGTCGGAGTGGCGGAAGGTGCGGGCGTTATCCCAGGCGGTCGCGACCATGTCGCCGATGCTCAGGCCGCTCTCCGCGATCTTCTGCTTGACCGCTTCCACATTGTAGTCCGTGCTGCCCTCGGGTACCGGATCCTGCCAGATCAGGTCCTCGGTTGGAGCTTCCGGGCCGATGTAGCGCTCTTTCGGACCCAGGTCACGGTGAATCAGCTTAAACCAGGCGCGCGCGAAGGCATCGTCCAGCAGTTCCGGGTTTTTGCGGAACTTCTCGGAAATCTCGCGGAAGCCCGGATCCACCTTCATCGCCATGTCGGCGTCGGTCATCATGGGCATAACGCGGACCGAGGGATCCTCCGGGTCAACCGGCTTGTCTTCCTCCTTGATGTCCACGGGTTGCCACTGGTTGGCGCCGGCCGGGCTCTTGACGTTCTCCCACTCGTGGTTGAACAGCATCTCGAGGTAACCGTGGTCCCATTGGGTGGGGTGGGTGGTCCATGCCCCTTCCAGGCCACTGGTGACCGCGTCGCGACCAACTCCCCGGGTGACCTTGTTGTTGTAACCAAGGCCCTGCTCTTCGATGTCGGCGCCTTCCGGTGCCTCACCAATATTGGCGGGATCACCGTTACCGTGGCACTTGCCGACCGTGTGGCCGCCAATTGTAAGAGCCGCGGTCTCTTCATCGTCCATCGCCATCCGACCGAAGGTCACGCGCAGATCCTTCGCCGTCTCAAGCGGATCCGGGTTGCCATCCGGACCTTCCGGGTTCACGTAGATCAGGCCCATCATGACCGCCGCCAGTGGATCCTCCAGGGATTCCGGATCACGGTTCTCGTCATAACGGCTGTTGGGATTATCGCTGGAGGCAAGCCATTCTTTCTCGCTGCCCCAGTAGGCTTCCTTCTCAGGATGCCAGATGTCTTCGCGGCCGAAGGAAAAGCCAAAGGTCTTGAAGCCCATGGACTCATAGGCGACGTTACCCGCCAGGGCGAGCAGGTCGGCCCAGCTCAGCTTGTTGCCGTACTTCTTCTTGATCGGCCACAGCAGGCGCCGCGCCTTGTCCAGGTTGCCGTTGTCCGGCCAGCTGTTGATGGGCGCGAAGCGCTGGTTGCCGGTACCCACGCCGCCACGCCCATCAAAGACACGGTAGCTGCCGGCCGCGTGCCAGGTTAGGCGGATCATCAGGCCGCCGTAGTGGCCATAGTCGGCGGGCCACCAGTCCTGGCTTTCCGTCAGCAGGTTCTTCACGTCCTGCTTGAGGGCGTCGAAATCGAGCTTGCGGACTTCCTCGCGATAGTTGAAGTCCTCGCCCATCGGGTTGGTCTTGGTGTCGTGCTGGTGAAGGATGTCCAGATTCAGGCTGTTCGGCCACCACTCCATAACGTCGTCGTTCACCTGGGTGTTACCACCGTGAACAACGGGGCATTTGCCGCCGCTTTCGTTTCCGCTCATAGATCTCTCCGATCGTGACTGTAGTGTTGAATGACACAGGTCCATTCATAACGACCGTCTCAGGGCTTGCCCAAGCCCGGAGCGACGTCGCCGCTAAGGACACTATACGACATTCACCGGGGCTCTTGCTCTATTGTGAGCAGTTGCATTTGTTGACCATTTCAATAGGCTTTCTTTATGAGATCCCCAGGCTGCCGATAGCGCCTAGGCCATGCGCCTGAGGGTGCCGTCACGCCGCACATACTGATGGCAGAAGGCCATCCCAATGTGGGCGAGCGTCAAGGCCAATAGCACCCAGGCAGTGATCGAGTGAAGGCCGCCCACGGTGTGCATCCAGCCGATTTCCTCGCCCTTGGCGATCAACGTGATGCCGAAAGCCTCAACACCATACCCTTCGCCGACCATGTACAGCATGCCCGTAACAGGCATGATCACCAGCGCCGCATAGAGCAGGATATGCCCGCCCCGTGCCAGGTACCTGATCGGAGGCTCGTGCGTGGGCCGGTGGGAGGCCTGTGACAGGGCCCAGACAACCCTCAGCACAATCAGCACCAGCATCAGGGTACCGATCGAGACGTGCCAGGGCACCAGTGTCTCACCAACCCAGTGTTCCCCTTCTCCAATACGGTCAAAGAACTTCATGAACTGCCAGAGCACCAGCACGGCAAACAGCCAGTGAAGCGCCCGGGTAATGGTCCCATAGCGTTCAGGATTGTCCTTGATCATGGCGTTCCTCCCCTCATGGATTACCATCGATCACCCTACCTTTCATGACCGGAAATCATTATGCAACCGATGATATCAACACCTTGTGACACTGCGATGCATGCAGGACAAACAGAACCCGGAAGGCTTCTTGATTCCCTGCTCCTAGGCTCCACATGGTTCTGTTGACTATACTGCAACAAAAATCCCAGTCCCTTTTCACGCCGTAAAGACACCGTTACGACCGGCGGAGACAATGCCATGACCACATTGACCATCAACGGAACCACCCACGAGCTGGATGTCCCGGACGACATGCCCCTGCTCTGGGCAATCCGCGACATCGTCCAGCTCACGGGCACCAAATTCGGCTGCGGCATGGCGCTGTGCGGCGCCTGCACCGTGCACCTGGATGGCGAGGCGATCCGCTCCTGCACCACCACGGTGGGCGACGCGGACGGCGGAAACATCACCACCATCGAAGCCATGAGCGACGACCCCGTGGGCCAGCAGGTACAGAACGCCTGGCTCGATCTGGGCGTGGCCCAGTGCGGCTACTGCCAGTCGGGCCAGATCATGAGCGCCACCGCCCTGCTCAAACAGAACACCAACCCCTCCGACGCCGAGATCCAGGAAGCCATGAACGGCAATATCTGTCGCTGCGGCACCTACAACCGTATCCAGCACGCCATCCACTACGCCGCCGACGCGGTGCAGGAGGACGCCTGATCATGACGGAATCAAATGACTCACTGATGATCGCGAACGTCAGCCGCCGGCGCTTTCTCCGCGGCATGGCGGGCGCCTCCGCACTGGTCCTGGCGGCCCGCTGGGACATGGCCCTGGCCAGCGACGACGAGAAGAAGTATGGCGCCGCCGGCATGCCCGGTGGCTGGGTGGATGATCCCAACGTCTTCATCCAGATCGACCCCGATGGCGCGGTGACCATCGTCAACCACCGTTCCGAGATGGGCCAGGGAATCCGCACCAGCCTGGTCATGGTGGCCGCGGACGAGCTCGGCGCTGACTGGGACCGGGTGGCCGTGCAGCAGGCACGGGCCGACCAGGACCGCTACGGCAACCAGAACACCGACGGCTCACGCAGCATGCGCCACTGGTACGACCCGATGCGCCGGGCGGCCGCCTCCGCGCGCATGATACTGGAGCAGGCCGCCGCCAATGAGTGGGGGGTTCCGGCTTCCGAGTGCGAGGCGGGCGTCCATGAAGTCAGCCATAAAGGCTCCGGTCGCACCCTCGGCTTCGGCGAGCTGGCGAAAGCCGCCCGGGAACTGGATGTACCCGAGCGCAGCGCCATCCAGCTCAAGCCCATCGACGCCCACCGCTACATCGGCCAGGAAGCAGGACCGGTGCGCGGGCGCGACACCAACAGCATTGAGCGCCCCATGGCCATCGACGGCGAGGAGATCGTCGAGGGCAGCGCCACCTTTGGCGCGGATATCCAGTTCGATGACATGGTGCATGCCGTGATCGCGCGGCCGCCGGTACTGGGTGCCAGGGTTGCCAGTGTCGATGACAGCGAGGCACTGAACGTCTCCGGCGTGGAGAAGGTGGTCAGCCTGGATACCAACAGCGAACCTGCCGGCTTCAAGCCGATGGGCGGCGTGGCGGTGATTGCCAGCAATACCTGGTCCGCCATGCAGGGCCGCGATGCCCTGAAGATTGACTGGGATACCGATGCAGCCGGCGACAACGCGCGCTACAACACGGACGAATACCGCAAGTCCCTCGAGGAAGCCGCCCAGTCCCCGGGCAAGGTCATCCGCAGCAGTGGCGACATCGGTAATGCACTGGGCGATGCGGAACAGACCCTGGAAGCCGTCTATTACATGCCACACATGGCCCAGGCGCCCATGGAGCCGCCAGTGTCCGTGGTGCGGGCAAAAGACGGCAAGGCGGAAGCATGGGCTCCGGTGCAGCACCCGCGTGCCGCCCGCGAAGGCCTTGCCGGGGTTCTGGATCTGGACAAAGAGGACGTAACCGTCAACGTGACCCTGCTGGGCGGCGGTTTCGGCCGCAAGTCCAAGCCCGACTACATCCTCGAGGCCGGTCTCCTGGCGAAGGAAACCGATGGGCGCCCGGTCAAGGTTCAGTGGAGCCGTGAGGACGACGTCCACCACGCCTATTTCCATGCCCTTTCCGTGGACCGGCTGGAAGGCGCCCTGGACGCCGACGGCAAGGCCACCGGCTGGCGCCACCGGACGCTGTCCCCCAGCATCACCTCCCTGTTCCAGGAGGATCCGGAGCACAAGGGCGGCTTCGAGCTGGGCATGGGCTTCAACACCATGCCGTTCGACATTCCCGCCATCCAGCTGGAGAACCCGGAAGCCGCCTCGCATGCGCGGATCGGCTGGTTCCGTTCCGTCTACAACCTGCCCCACGCGTTCGCCATCCAGAGCTTCGCCGCCGAGATGGCCGAGGCGGCCGGCAGGGACCACCGGGATTACCTGCTGGAGCTTCTGGGCCCGGCACGCCAGATCAACCCCCGGGATTTCGGCGACAAGTGGAACTACGACGAGGACCCCTCGGTCTACACCATCGACATCGGGCGCATGCGCAATGTCATCGAGAAGGCCACGGCCGAGGCGGACTGGGGTCGTGACATGCCGGAAGGCCGTGGGCTGGGACTGGCCTTCCACCACAGCTTCCAGTCCTACACCGCCATCGTCATCGATGCCGAAGTGGGCGACGACGGCAGCGTGACCATCCACAACGCGGACATCGCCTTCGACTGCGGCTTCCAGGTGAACCCGGAACGCATCCGCTCCCAGCTGGAAGGCGCCTGCGTCATGGGCATCGGCATCGCCCTGCACAGCGAGATCACCTTCCGTGAGGGGCGTGTTCAGGAGAACAACTTCCACCAGTACAACGTGCCCCGCATGGAGCACGCTCCGAAGCAGGTGCGCACCCATCTGGTGAACAATGATCCGGAGCTGCCCATGGGCGGTGTGGGTGAACCCGGTCTGCCTCCCGTGGCGCCGGCGCTCTGCAACGCCATCTACGCCGCCACCGGCAAGCGCATCCGCCAGCTCCCTGTGGCGGATCAGCTGGCCGGTTGATGCAGGAGCCGCGCTCGCCCAGGGAGGGGCACGGAGGCACCGGCGTAATCGCCCTGGTGATGGCGGCGGGCGCCTCCCGGCGTTTCGGGGATGCGGACAAGCGTGTCGCCGCCCTGCACGATGGGCGTACGCTGCTTGCGGCAACCGTTGCAGGTCTGTGTTCGGGGTTCAGTGACGTCCGGGTGGTGATCGGGAACGATGACAGCCCGGCCGCCCTCAACCTGCCGGGCACTGTTCCGGTCATACGGGCGCCCAACGCGGCCCGTGGAATGGGCAGCAGCATCGCCGACGCCGTTCACGCCCTTGGAGGCGAACGGGCATCAGCGGTAGCCATCTGCCTGGGTGACATGCCCTGGATCCAGGCTCCGACGCTGGCCCTGCTCGCCAGCCACGCAGCACCGGATCGCATTCTGCGCCCGGTCTATCATGGCCAGCCCGGGCACCCGGTTCTGTTCGGCCGAACCTTCCTCCCGGCTCTGGCCGGACTCAGCGGTGACACCGGCGCACGCCCGATCATCCAGAGGTATCCCGGCGCCTCGCACACGGTCAGCGTGGACGACCCGAGCATCCTGGCGGATCTCGACCATCCGACCAGCCTTCACGCCCAGCACACGGATTCCCTGTGATCGGCATCACGCCGGCTAACGCCAGTCGGCCAGCCCATAGCGCTCCATGATGCGCTGCAGCTCACCGGACGCCCGAAGCGCCTCCATACCTTCCGACAGCATCTCGGCGTATTCACCGGCATTGTCGATAGCTGGCGAGAACGCGATATAGGCCTCCTCAGGCGATCCCGCACTCCCGGCGTACCGCACCTGATCCCGGACACCCAACTCGGCCGCCTCATACAGAAACACGGGCTCAGCCTCCACAACCACATCAATCCGACCCATCAGGAGCTTTCTGATGTTGTTCCTCAGCGGCGAAACGCCGGTCATGACCTGCACCCGGTACCCTGAGGCATTGGCGTCGATGTAGCTGTTCAGCGCATCGCCGTAGTCGTAGTCCAGGATGGTTCCGAGGTCGACGGACTCCAGCGATTCAGGACCCTCATAGACCCAATCGCTTTCGGAGCGGGTGAACATAGCCGCCGGCCCAATGCGCCCCTGCGCATGCTCGGGAAAGACGAAATCCGGCGCATCGTCGACATAGGCGCCAACAATGGCATGGATGCTGCCTTCACGACCGGCCATAAGAGTACGGCCCCAGGGCATGAGCTGATAATCCACCTCATAGCCATGACCCCCGAAGACTTCCCTGGCAATCTCGATCATGAATCCAGGTCTGTCACTGTCGGGATGACAGTTGATGGGACACCATTGATCCGCGGCAATGATGATCTGCCGCCGCTCGTCGGAAAGTGCCAGCTGCGGAAGCAGTAAAAGCGCCATCAGGAGGCGGAAACGGTTCATCGGAGGAGGATTTACCTCTTTGCTGATTGGTACTGCAACTACTTTACACCAAAAATATAGCTTATACATCTTTTCCGGACAAAGCACCCTAATCCCAATGGCCAGGACCCTGGCTTAGGGGGTATCCTTTCAGACCGGCAAACGAACCCAGGAACAGAGGACAGAGACTCCGATGACCGAAACGAACCAGCCCTGGAATACCCCCATGCCCGATGACCAGTTCGAGCTGATGCGCGACATCCTGGCCGCGCCCAGCCCGATCGGCATTGAGGCGGCAATGACCTATGGCGTGCTCAAGCCCTACCTCGAGCGCGTGTCACCCAAGGACTGGCACATCCATCAGTTCAAGGGCCATGCGGGCATTGTGCTGGACAGCCACCCGGGGCGGGAGGACATGTTCAAGGTCATGATCATCGGCCATGCGGACAAGATCCGGATGCAGGTGCGCAGCATCGGCGACGACGGCAAGATCTGGATCAACAGCGACTCCTTCCTGCCGACCACGCTCATCGGCCACGAGGTCAAGCTGTTCAGCGAAGACCCGGAAAACCCGGGCAGCTACCGCGTGATCGAAGGTGGCACGGTGGAAGCACTGGGCGCGATCCACTTTGCCGACCCCACCGTTCGCAGCGGCGAAAAGGGCATCAAGAAGGAACAGCTCTACCTGGAGCTTCAGATCCACGGTGAGAACAAGAAGCAGCAGGTGGAAAACCTGGGCGTGCGCCCGGGCGACTCCATCCTGCTCAACCGCCCCATCCGCAAGGGCTTCAGCCCCAACACCTTCTACGGCGCCTACCTGGATAACGGCCTGGGGTGCTTCACCACCGCCGAAGTCGCACGGCTGATGGCCGAGGCCGGCGGTACCGAGAAGATCCGGGTGCTCTACGCCATGGCCACCTACGAGGAAATCGGGCGCTTCGGCAGCCGCGTTCTGGCCGGGGAGCTCAAGCCGGACGCGCTGATCGGCGTGGACGTGAACCACGACTACAAGGCCGCTCCCGGCATCGGCGACCGCCGCATGAACCCGCAGGAAATGGGCAAGGGCTTCACCATGTCCGTGGGCGCCATTGCCAGCGAGCAGTTGAACCGCTTCGTCGAGACCACCGCGCGCGAGCAGGAAATCCCCTTCCAGCGCGACGTGGTGGGCCCGGACACCGGCACCGACGGCATGGCCGGTGTACTGGCAAGCGTGGACTGCGCGGCCACCTCCATCGGCTTCCCGATCCGGAACATGCACACCATCTCCGAATCCGGGAACACCCAGGACGTGCTGGCGGCGATCCACGCCATCAAGGGTACGCTGCAGAAGCTGGATAAACTCGACGATCCGCACCGTGAGTTCATGGACAACCACCCGCGGCTGGATATGGCCTCGCCGCTGGGTCACCAGGGCTCTGAAAAGCCCGAGGACGACAACAAGGACGCGTAAGCATTGTTATCAGAGGGCATGGATGCCCTCCTTCCCCTCCAGGGCATACATTCCGTTTCCAATTCCCTCCCCCTGCGAGA
>JBNJDI010000022.1:0-29435 GCA_051744725.1 Pseudomonadota bacterium
CCTTGAGCTCCCGCAGCCCCTGTACCCAGCGGTTCATTGCTCACCTCCTTCAATCCGGACCCGGGGGTCGAGAATGGCGTAGAGGAAATCCAGCATGAAAACGGTCACCGCCAGCAGATAGGCGAAGATCACCACGCCGCCGATGATCACCGGGGTATCCCGGTGGCCGATGGCCTGGAACAGCAGGGTGCCCAGGCCGGGCCAGTTGAACACCTGCTCCAGGATGATGGCGCCGCTCCAGAGGCCGATCAGCATCAACAGGAAGTTGGTGATGATGGGGGCCAGTGTCGGCCGCAGGATGTAGCGGCTCTGGATCAGGTTCGAGGGCAGGCCCTTGGCCCGCGCCATCTCCACGTAGTCCTCGCTGGAATGGATCAGGAAGAAGGTCCGCCAGGAGTAGATGGAAATGAAGATGGACGACAGGAACATGGCGATGACCGGCAGTACCAGGTGCTGCAGCACACTCCAGGCGTAGGCCCAGGGATCCTCGGGCGGCGGGATGTCGACCATGCCGCCGGCCGGCAGCACCGGCACCACGAAGGCGAACAGCAGGATCAGGAAGATGCCGTAGAACCAGGCCGGGGCCGCCGAACTGGGCGCCAGCCCGATGACGGCGCGGTCGAGCCGGCTGCCGTAACGTCGCGACAGGTAGAGCGCGGCATAGACGGAGACGAAGAACACCAGCAGGTTGGCGGTACCGAACAGCAGCAGCGTGGCCGGAAGCCGCTCCACGATGATGTCGTAGACGGCCCGCGAGCCGGAGTCACTGTGCATCTCCTCGGCCCGGCCCAGGTCCAGCTGGATGGCCTGGGCCAGGTAGTCGAAGCTGCGCCAGATGAAGGGCTCATCCAGGTTGCGCTGCTCAATCTGCAGCTGCACCTGGTCCTCGATCAGTTCGTTGCGCTCCTCGGAATCCATCTCCATGAACGACGGATCCGCCCGCACCGATTCAGAGACCGTCGCGCGGATCTGGATCTTGCGCAACTCATCCACTTTCCCGCCCATGTTGGCAATCATGATGGTCAGGTAGACACCGATCAGCACCGTCACGAACAGCGCCAGGACACGGCGCAGGGTGAACCAGAGCAGACGGCGGATGTCGCGCGTGCGGTCAGTCATCGCTCACCTCCATCAGCCGGGTGCCCACCGGAACCGTGGCAAAGGCGTGGGAGGCAAAGGCCGGCAGGGCCACGCGCGAGGATGTCACCGCCACCTCCAGGCTGTTGGCGCCATCACTCAGTGCCGACAGGCTGTCCGCATCCAGCGACACCTGCCAGCGCCCATTGCCGGCGGGTTTTGCCTGCCCCCGGGTCTGGAGATTGCCGTCAGCGTCGAACAGCAGGTATTCAAGGTTCTTGATGGCTTTTTCCGGGTAGGGCTCACCCCCAAAGGTCACATCCACATTGAAGGTGGCGGACTGCCCCTGGGCCACCATCATGGGCCCATCCAGGGTCACCTCGGGAATCTCCGGCTCGCTGACATCCAGCCACTTGTCCGCCGGATCCGGAAAGTCCTCGTTGCGCCGCAGCACCACTGTCTTCTCCACCGGATGCACGGAGTGCAGATAGAAGGGCCCATTGCCCACCCAGAAGTGGCCGCGCTCGCGATACCAGTCCCGGATCGCGCTGTAACGCTGCTCTGCCGGGTTCTCGCCTTCGGTCATGTCACCGAGGACGGAGGCGTAGGGCAGATACCCCTGCTCCATGGCCCGGCCCAGGTGGCGCTCCAGGGTCTCCAGGCTGGGGCCGGAGACGAGGCTGAGCCAGGGCACCCGGTTGGCGTCCGCCTTATGCGAGGAAAAGGCCAGGTCCCCGGCCCGCTCCGCCCTCATGCCCAGGGCGAGCATGTGCCAGGGCTGGGGCGACATGGCCTGCTGGGCGACGATGGTCTCGGCGTCCGGGAAGACCTGGTCGCTGTAGACCTCGATCACCAGCGGCTCGCGCTGGACAATGCGCCAGCCCTTGAAGTACTGCTTGTAGACCTCGAAACGCGGCACATGAGCGGGATCGAAGAAGGGGCTGTTCTCGTTCGCGCGGGCAAAGTTCAGGATCCAGGGCAGCACCAGGTCCGCCAGGGACATCTCCGTACCGTCGTGCCACTGGCCGTCCAGATAGCCCTCCTCATAGCGGATGCGGGTGCGCGAGCGCGCTGTGGTGCCCTCCGGGTGGGCATCAGCAACCGTTCTGAAGCTGCGCTCCTCGGCGTTCCAGCCGATCCACGCCTCCGCCGGCACCTCGATGGTCTCCTTGCGCTCCAGTTCCACCCAGTCCTGGCTGCGCTGCGCCACGGTATCCTGGGTAACGGTCACTTCCGCACCCTGGATCCGTTGGGGCTGATACAGGCCGGTATAGGGGTCCGGGAGCAGGGGCGGGTCATCGAGCGCCCGCATGATCATGGTGTCGAACAGCCAGTTGCTGCCGGCCACCGGGTTCCAGGGCTCGGTCAGCATGCTGGGGGCGGCAAAGGTCATGCTGCCGCCCAGCCGATCCCGATAGCGCAGGGTATAGGGCCACATCCGTGAGCCCGCAATGCCGCCTGCCAGGTCCGCGGCCAGGGCCACATTGGACGCACGCGGAATGATGCTGAGCTGGTCCACCAGCCAGATGCGGTAGGACTCCTCCATGGCCAGCTCCATGCCCTCGGCCATCAGCTCACGGCGCTCCTCCATGCTGGTGTAGTCCCGACGCTCCAGCCGGCGGGCGATGTTGTCCAGGGTCTCGTCCGGGTCATAGGCCTGCCACAGCGGGTCCGGGCGGCCACGGTTGGTGTAGTAGAAGCTCAGGTTGCTGGAGACATCCCGGTTGATGGCGGTTGAGACCCAGCTGCCGGTGTAGATGTGCCACTGGCCGGCGGCCGGGTCGCTGGCGATCCAGATGCGCGAGGCCTCCTGGGCGGTGCGGTACTGGCGGCGCACGCCAAACCCGATGTCACTCATGAGGTTGCTCACGTAATCACCGACCTGCTTGCGGGCATCCTCGGTGCGGATCAGGATCCTGAGGGTGACCGGCTCGCCGTCGTGATACCACCGGCCGTCCCGGCGGTTCGCGCCCATGGCCTCCATCTCCTCCTCGATGATCCCGCGCGCCTTTTCCGGGTCATGGCCGTACCTGAGCTCCAGGGAGCGCGCGGTTTCCGCCAGGCGTGCGTAATCCGGGAAGGCGGTGTTCATCGGCAGGTAACGGGGCACGGCCATGCCGCCGTAGATTTCCTCGGCCACGTGCCGGCGGTCCACCAGCCAGTTCATGGCTTCGCGGATGCGGCGGTTGCTGAAGGGATTGAGGCCGTCTTCGAATTCCGCCGGATTGAGGGACAGCTCGGTGTTGGAACCGTAGGCGGTCTCGTAGTCGCCCTTGCGGGAGTCACGGAGGCGCTGGTAAGCAGTGATGTTGGTGATGCCCTGGGCGAACACCTGCTGCCGACCCCGCTCGATCAGGCCGGCGATCTTGCCCACGTCCGATTGCTGGGTGAACACCACCTCATCCACCAGTGCCCCACGGCGGTCGGTTTCATCAATGGCCGCGCGGAGATCCACGGACTCCCTATCGGAACTGGTGGATTCATCAGGCTGTTCTGACGGGCGTGGCAACAGCATCAGCAGGGCCAGCACCACCAGCCCCGCCAGCACCCAGGCAATGGGTTTTCTCAAGATGACCGGCGCTCCCTTCCTGTTGTTCTTTGATAGGACAGGTTATACGAAGCCGAGCCGGCGGGAAAAGCGGATTCAGACTGCAATGACTGTAATGCCAACCCGTTGGCGGGGTAACAGGGGCTTATTCGGAACAGAAGGGCCAGAACTGCCAGAAATGCCGGCAGCGGAACTCGGACTCGCACTGCTTCAGCTGGTCGTCATACCGCCAGGCCCGCTGTTCCACCTGCCGGGCGATCCCCTGTAGATCCGGCTTGGACCGGTAACTGCCCCGCTCATAGCCGGTCGGCCCCTGGTGGTAGGCCAGATAGAGATGTTCCGGATTGGACAGAGCAATGCCCTGGCGCTCATGGCTGCGCCGGTTGTACCAGCCAATGAAGTCCGTGGCGTGCTTCATGTGAGTGCGGCGCGCGAACAGCCCACCCGCGTCCGCCTCGTACTCTCCCCAGACCGGATCCTGGGCCTGGGCGTACCCGTAGGCCGACGATGAGCGGAACCAGGGGATGATGCCCAGAAGCCAGGGGCGCGGCGGCCGCACGTGGCTGCGGAAGGACGATTCCCTGTAAACAAACGCCATCTGCGTGGCGATGGGGGTGCCCCAGCGCTCCTCCGAGGCCCGGGCGTAGTCGTACCACTGGGGCTGTTCCCGGAAGATCTCGCAGATATTGCGCTGGTCCGAGGGCGGGTCCGGCGACAGCAGCGAACACCCGGCCAGCACTCCTGCAGCAGAAACCAGAAGAAGACACCGGAGAACAGCGGCCATTGGCGAACTCACTCAATCCATAAGGATGGCGGCAGTATAGCGAGGCGTGGAATACGGGGGAATGGAGCGGGCGACGAGGCTCGAACTCGCGACTTTCAGCTTGGGAAGCTGATGCTCTACCAACTGAGCTACGCCCGCAAAGATCGTTATGTCTCTGTTTCTACGGGACTTCCTGTTCGGCTATCTGATGACCGATCCGTCCATCTCCTACTGTGTCCCCACACTGTGCAAAGCGTCACTTTGCTGTCCCCACGACAAGAGGACTGGGGCCACTTCCTAGAGCAAGCACAGGGAACCACCGTGAACCGCTGCTGTCAATCGTGGGCGGTGCCAGAACCCTATGGCCCCAGATCCAAGTAATAGTGAGAAATCCGGGCCTCTCTACCCTTTTTACATCTTTTATTGCCCCGGATCCGTTTTCTTACCATGCAACGCTAGCCCGGCACAGTCGCCCCTGTGCCTTAAAGGCCCTGGCACGAACTGAACATGCTGACCGGAATTGATAAAATCGGTGCAATTCAAGAACCGCCGACCGGAATAATCCGTATTCAAAGCGCGTTAGTAAAACAGAACACGCCTTGGATGGAATGATGCCTCACCGCATAGACGCACCCTTGGAAACATATTGCCAGTTCCTCAACAGCATTCCCGATGCCGCGCTGTTGGTCTATGGCTCGGGTGACATAGCCGCTGCAAACGAGGCGGCGGTACAGCTCTTTGGGGGCGAGGGTGGCACGTTCTGGGCTCACAACGTTCAACAACTCATTCCTGAGTCATTGCGCGAGTCCCACCACAGCCAGATGCAACGTTATTGGGGAAAACCGGTAGCGCTTTCGATGGCAAATCGAGATGGGGTGGACGCAGTGACGTGGGATGGGACGCAGGTTCCTGTGGCCGTAATGCTCGATCAGATGATCCTGCAGGATGGGCACTATGTATTGGCCATTTGCAGGGATATGTCCCGAGAGCAGCAACAACGCACCGACCTCCGCGACGAGTTGAGCCGGGAGAAAGAACTTGCGACAACGGATTCGTTGACCGGAGCGGCGAACCTGCGCCATTTCAAGACAGAGCTTGTGTACGAAATCGAGCGATCCGCTCGCCATGGCCGGATCTTCACCATCGCGTACCTGGACCTGGATAACTTTAAAGAGGTGAACGACAGTCTCGGCCACGCCGAAGGCGACAGACTGCTCAATGCCATCGTAGCGGTGGCACATAACAGGCTTCGCAAAACAGATCTGATGGCCCGCATTGGCGGCGATGAATTTGCGGTACTGCTCCCGGAGACGGATGCGACAACCATGCGCTCACCGATCTCAGACCTGCTTAATGAAATTAAGCAAACCATGGAGAGAAATGAGTGGCCGGTTACCATTTCCTGCGGCGTCGTCGCGTTCCGAACGCCTCCCCCAGATGCCGACAAGGCAATCAGTAGCGTTGACAAGCTGATGTATGAGGTCAAAGCCAGCGGTAAGAACGGAGTCAGGGAAGCCGTCTTTGAGCGTGGCGCCACTGAGTCGCGAAATCAGTTGAACGAAACGGGAACGTTGCCTGATTAGCGAAGGGCAACGGTGCGGAGCACACCTCTCAACTGTCGGCGTGCCCAGTCAGATCAGTGTTCACTGTTGCTCAGGAGCAGTCGTCAACCTCAATGCCCATCGAATCCTGGTCTTGGGCATCTTAGTAGTAGGAGCGTTGATCGACGATCTTCAGCCGTGTTTTCCAACTCGACTCGTATCCGCGCATCTTGCGACGACATATTTGTTGACGCTCCAGTGCGGCCCACTCGTAGTGCGGCAGATGCAAAATCTTCATCACCAATATCGGTTATCGTTCGCTGATATTTTTCTCAGCTAACCAAGGATATTGAGTATAGACTGAAAGTAGTGGCCGAAATGTGCAGCGCCTACCTAAACGACGGAATACCGCAAGGACACTGTTGGCCATGCGCCAGCTGGCGCACCGCGTGAGTGAGTCTACCAATGAGATCCGCTCCACCATTGAGTCGCTGAGCGCTGGCACTGAATCAACCGTTCAGGCTCTAAAAATGATGGGTCTTGTCCCGGTAAATACTGCGTAAAAATGGTTATCTGGAGTAATTGATGACGGTGAGGCAGAAGTCGAGCACGCTGCTCAGTGATCTCGCTGAAGCGGTTTTTCAGGTTTTCGATGTCGCATGTGCGGCCGTGATTGTCGCAGGTCAAAAGTCGCCCGTGCACTGCGTTGGTGATCACCGAATGGGGCAACGCCTTGTTCAACTCTCCGTCGTCCAATGTGCGCTGGCAGATGGACTGCCCGGGTCGGAGGAGCTGCCCGACGATCACACGATGGGTGAAGCCTCCCTGGTCGGTGTTGAGCCTTTGAGCATCCAATCGGATGATGCGGCCACCGTTATCGCTTTTTCAATGCGCCATTCGGCCGATATCGATCGCGCAGTGGCGCTTGTTCACGCCCTTGCCAATGAGACGGCTACTCAGTTGATGCTGCTCAGGGAGGCGCCGTTTCTGGCATCGGCGCTGTCTGAGGTGGAATGTGGCGTAACAATTTCTGACCCCAACCTTGAGGGGAGCCCGCTGGTCTATGTCAATGACGCCTTCACGCGAATGACCGGCTATACACGCGCCGAAACCCTGGGCCGGAACTGCCGGTTTCTCCAGGGGCATTTGCGGGATCAGCCGGGTATCCAAAAGATCCGGAATGCGCTGGCGCGCGGGGTGGACAGCAACACCGTGCTGACCAATATTCGCCGCAACGGCGAGGCGTTCCAGAACAGGCTGCGCCTGCGGCCCATTCGTGCCAACGATGGGACCATTTCCCATATCATCGGCATACAGGAGGACGTCACGCGGGAACAGGCTGCTCTTGAATCGTTGGATCTGCAAAAGCGTCGCTATGAAAACCTGATCGAGACTGGGGCAAGCTATATCTGGCATATGAATGCTGACGGAGAGCTTCAGGGTCTCGATCCAGCATGGCTGGCGCTCGCTGGAGTGCCTTCATCAAGCGATACTCCGGATTGGGCCACCATACGGGGCGCTCTGGAGCCAGAGGCAGCCGAAATGTTTCGCCGCCGCTGGGCTGAGGCGCTGCAGACCATCGAAGCGTTTGACGTGGTCTATCAACTTCCCGCAGGAAGCGAATCGCCAAGGTGGTTTCAGGACCGGATCACGCCGGTCCATGACGATGATGGCCGTCTGTTGGAGTGGTTTGGCGTCTCTCAGGAGATAACCGCCCTCAAGCACGCCGAACAGGACCTGAATCGCATCATCCAGGCCGCTCCCATGGGTATGCTCGTGGTTGATCGAGACGGGTTCATTAAGCTCGCTAATGCCGAGGCCTGCCGGCTTTTCGGTTATTCCTCGGAAGCACTGAGTGGCATGACGGTTGAAGCCCTCGTCCCCGGGCGTTTGAGGCAAAAGCATGTTCAGTTGCGATCCGACTACTCGGTCACCCCTTCGATTCGGCAGATGGGGATCAATCGCGAAGTCAGGGGCGTTCGCCAGGATGGCACCGAGTTCTATGCAGAAGTCGGGTTGAGCTGGTTTGGTGAGGATGATTTACGGGTAGTCGCCGCGATCAATGACAATACCGAGCTCAACAACGCCCACAAGGCGCTCGAAAAGGCCGCTTATTACGACCGCCTGACTGGCCTTCTATCGCGTGAAGGCTTCGCCTGGAAAATGGAAGAGCTTCGCTCCGATGTAAGCCTGCACCCAGCCAGTCTGATCGTTTCGATCGATATTTCGGGACTGCGGGAAATCAACAACGCTCAGGGTTATGAGACCGGGGATCGCGTGTTGCAGGAAGCTGCGCGGCGCCTGGCTGCCGAGGTGGGGCAGGCGAACCTGGTAGCCCACCCGGGTGGGGGCGAGTTTATCGCTCTCCTGGCTGTTGACAGGCAGCACACGCCCGCACTTTGGCGCCGGCGGCTGGAGACCGCTTTTGATCGATCTTTCGAGATTGATGGGTTCAACCTTTTTATCGGAGTGTCATTTGGCTACGTGCGTATTGGCGCATTGGGGCGCGACGGGCACGCGTTGATGAACGATGCAGAACTGGCTTTGCGGCAAAGCCAGCAGAATCTTTCAGTCACCTGGACGCAGTACACCAAATCCCTGGAGCGTCAAAACCACGCAATGGTGTCCACCACCCATGAGCTCCGTCAGGCGCTTGAGCAGGATGAGCTGATGCTCTACTACCAGCCGAAAGTTGATCTGGCCAGCGGCAATACCGTGTCGGCGGAAGGGTTGCTGCGGTGGCAGCATCCCGAGAAAGGCCTGATACCACCGGGGGACTTTATTCCACTGGCGGAAAAAAGCCAGCTTATTGGCCCAATCGGGGAGTGGGTTGTGCGAAAAGCCTGCAGTGATCTGAAGGCATGGCGGGAGGCGGGGCTGGATGGCAAGCCGGTTTCGGTCAATTTGTCGCTGGTTCAGTTCCAGCTTGGTTCCGTGCCGGACATCGTGCAGAAAGCGCTGACTGACTTCGAAATTGACCCGAGCCAGCTTACATTGGAGATCACCGAAAGCATCTTTGAACAGCACAACCATGGCTTAAGAGCAGACCTGCATGCGCTGAGCACCATTGGCGTGAAACTGTCACTGGATGACTTCGGCACTGGCTATTCGTCGCTTGGCTACCTGAAAGACTATCCCTTCAACGAAATCAAGGTTGATAAGAGCTTTGTCTGGCAGCTTGATAGCGGCACCTATGGTCGGGCGATTGTTAAAGCGGTGGTTGCGATCGCCTCAGAGATTGGCGCCCAGATTGTCGCTGAAGGGGTCGAGTCTTCGGATCATGTAGAGATGTTACAGGAACTGGGGTGCAGTTTAGGGCAAGGGTTTTATTACAATCGCCCCTTACCGGACACGCAATGGCGCCAGCTTCTGAGCGTTTAACGAAGTGCGAGCTAAATCCTGAAATCAATAGGCGAACCACTCCATGCTCAGCTATGAGGATGTACTGCGGCTCAATCATGAATTGACTGCCTCGGGTCACTGGTATGTGGATTTCCGGGATCAGACGGTCTTCTGGTCCGAAGAAGTTTTCCGGATGCATGGCTGCGACCCCAATGAACGCCAGCCCACTCTTTCTGAAGCGCTGGCCTTCTACCATCCGGATGATCGCGAACACGTGAACGCCATAGTGCAGAAGGCTACTGAAACGCATGAGCCTTTTTCTTATGTGGCGCGCATCGTACGCCGGGATGGCGAAATATCTCACATCCGCTCAGACGGTCGAGTGAAATGCAAAGACAACGGGGAACCGACCTGGCTTTTCGGGATTTTACGGGACATTACGAACGAATGGCGCGAGCAGACACACCGCCAACGGCTGGAGCGCGTCATTGAGCAAACGTCCGAGATCATGATCATGACGGACGTGGACGGGCGAATCGAATGGGCGAATCCGGCTTTTTACCGCAGTTCTGGCTATACGCAGGATGATTACCTCGGACAGAAACCGGGCGATCTGCTCCAAGGCATTGATACCGATCCAGACACCATCGCCTTCATGCGACAAAAGCTCGCGGCGGCCGAGCCCTTCAGCACCGAGATCCTCAATTACGCCAAGGATGGTCAACCATACTGGCTCCGGTTGTCCTGCCACCCCGATTACAATGAAAACGGGACGCATATTGGCTACTCGTCGATACAAAGTAATGTGACGCAAGAGAAAAATACCCTGATGGAACTTGAACAGGAGGTCGAGCGCCGCAAACGTCTTGAGGCGGAGTATCGATATCTGGTCACCCATGACTCTCTCAGTGGCCTTCACAACAGATCTCACTTCCTGGAGCAGGGCGACGCGGAGCTGCGCCGCTGCCGTCGCTATGCGAATGCCGCATCGTTGCTTTTCATCGATTTCGACGAATTCAAAGCCATCAACGATGAGCTTGGGCATGAGGCCGGCGATATTTTCATTGAGGCCTTTGGGCTGCTTTGCGAGCGAACCCTCCGGGAGCACGACCTGGCAGCCCGTTGGGGTGGAGAGGAGTTTGTAATATTAATGCCCGAGACCTCCCACGAGGGAGCCCGCAGACTTGCCGAACGCTTACGGTCAGGGTTGGAACGATTGCCTATTAGCGTCAATACGCAAACGGTTTATGTGACAGCCAGTATCGGTGTTGCGGGTTTTTACCCTGATGAAGACACCCTCCAGTCACTGATCAACCGGGCCGATGAAGCCATGTTTGAGGCCAAGCGGGCAGGGCGTAATTGTGTCTTTGATGCCGACTCCAGCTGACTGATCGCTCTCCAAATATCTGGTGCTCGCGCCAGACGGAGCCATACCCCACGCCAAAGCTGCAAAGATCATCGCGGGCCTGCTAATTCACAATGCTCAGGATCTTGTAGACGAACGGATTTAACAGTCGCCTGCGCAGGGACCAATTTGCGCCGCTAGGCAGCTCGAAACCGGGGCGTGAACCGAGCGTCATGATGACGTACGTTTTGACGGACGTCCCAAAAGGCGTAGACTGATCATTGGTTAAACAGATCAGAGGTGCGTCATGTCAGACATCACGGCCACCGAGGCACGCAGCAACCTCTATCGCCTGATTGATGAAACCGCTGAGTCGCATCAACCCGTTGTAATTACGGGAAAGCGCAATAATGCGGTTCTCGTGTCCGAAGAGGACTGGGCCGCGATTCAGGAGACGCTGTTTCTTCTATCGGTTCCTGGCATGCGGGAATCCATTCGTGAGGGTATGGACACCCCGGCTGATGAATGCGGGGAGGCACTGGACTGGTGACATGGAAGTTGGTTTACACCAGACAGGCTCAGCAGGATGCAAGGAAACTGGCTTCCAGTGGCCTGAAGCCGAAAGCCCAGGAGTTATTGAACCTGATTGAAGAAGACCCTTTCCGGAAACCTCCTCCCTTCGAGAAACTGGTTGGTGACCTCGCTGGAGCGTATTCACGCCGGATCAATATCCAGCATCGGCTTGTTTATCAGGTGCTGGAAGACGAGAAGGTTGTGAAAGTTCTACGGCTCTGGAGCCACTACGAATAACCCCATGAATAATCTCGATACTCTGCTGCCCAGCATCCGCACCTGCCGCGTCTGCCGGGACTGCCCCCGCCATGGCCCTCCTCTGCCCCATGAACCCAGGCCCGTGATGCAGGCCGGCACCGGCGCGCGGGTGTGCATCGCCAGCCAGGCGCCGGGGAACAAGGCCCACCAGAAGGGCCTGCCGTTCTACGACCCCTCGGGCGTGCGGCTCAGGGAATGGCTGGCGGTTTCCGAGGAACGCTTCTACGACCCGGAACAGTTCGCCATCGTGCCCATGGGGTTCTGCTTCCCCGGCTATGACGGCAAGGGCGGCGACCTGCCGCCCCGGCGGGAATGCGCCGAGACCTGGCATGAGTCCGTGTTCGCGGCCCTGCCCAATCTCTCGCTGATCCTGGTGATCGGCCAGTACTCCCAGCGTTACCACCTGCCCAAGCGTCACCGTGAGAAGACACTGACCGCGACCGTGGCCAACTGGCGGACCATCCTCGAGGAAGACAACGAGCCGGCGGTTGTGCCCATGCCCCACCCCTCCTGGCGCAACAACGCCTGGATCCGGAACAACCCATGGTTCGAGGCGGAACTGCTGCCGGAGCTGCGCCGGCGCATCGAGGCCCTGCTCGGGCCGGAATCAGGTGCCTGAAGCCACCACCGGGTAACCCGGCTCGCCCCAGTCCGCCTCCGGGTGCGCCATCAGGATGTCGATGATCACCGGCACCAGCTGCTCGAGGATATCCGCCCCGTCCCGCACCTGCTCCCGGTTGACGGAACTGTTCCAGGTGGAGCCACCGTGCATCATCTGGTTGCGCAGGGTATAGAGCCGCGAGAACACCAGGCCCAGAACCCGGGCGGTGTCATCCGAGCCCAGGGCCCGGGAGGCGGCCACCTTGGCGCGCTCGAACAGCCCCTGCCACTCACCCCGGGGCCGGCGCCCGTTCTGGCAGTCCCAGTAGGGCTGGAACACATACTGGTTGTTCAGAAGCATGCGGATGGCATTGGGGAAGGCCGTCCAGACCACGCCGGAGAGGCGTTTCTCACCGTCCAGCGCAACCAGCCGCTCGAGGAACTCACGCAGCACTTTCTGATCCGGCATCGGCTCCTCCAGGCGCATCTCCTGCGCGTAGGCGGCGTTGAAAGCGATCCAGAGAAAGATGAACCGGCCATCCTCGTCATCACACATTTCCGCCCGCTGCAGCCAGCTCAGGGCACGGTGAACGCGCAGGTCCAGGGCATCCGGAAGATCGTCTCGAATGCCTCTGTGGCGGGCTTTCAGGGATTCAAAATCCTGTGACACCGGGGCTCTCATGTTTGACCTCTGAGTTCAATACGTATAGGTTCTTACACCATGACCGGGCGGTTACGCATCAGTAATCCTTCCGCGCACCGCCTTCTTGTATCCATATCCAATCAGACCACGGGGTATTATTGCAGTGATACGGGCTGAAGGCGTCACCAAAGTATTCGGACCCAACCCTGAATCCGTGAAAGCCCTGCTGGAGCAGGGCAAATCCAAGGATGAGATCCAGGCCGAGACCGGGCATGTCGTCGGGGTCAACAACGCCAGCTTCGAGGTTGGCGCCGGCGAGGTCTTCTGCATCATGGGCCTTTCGGGCAGCGGCAAATCCACCCTCATCCGCTGCATCAACCGTCTCATTGAGCCCACCTTCGGTAAGATCATCCTCAACGACCCGGAACACGGCGAGCTGGATATCGCCACCATGGACGACGCGACCCTGAGACGGGTGCGTTCAGAGCACCTGAGCATGGTCTTCCAGCACTTTGCGCTTTTCCCACACAAGACGGTTCTCTCGAACGTCGTCTACGGACTGGAAGTCCAGGGTCGCGAAAAGAGCGAACGCGAGGAACTGGGTAAGAAATACCTGGAGATGGTCGGCCTGGGTGGCTGGGAGAACCACTACCCGGATGAGCTCTCCGGCGGCATGCAGCAGCGCGTGGGCCTGGCCCGCGCCGTGGCCACCGAGGCCAACATCCTGCTGATGGACGAACCCTTCTCCGCGCTGGACCCGCTGATCAAGGTGCAGATGCAGGATGAGCTGATGCGCATCCAGCAGGAGCTGGGCCGCACCATCCTGTTCATTACCCACGATCTGGATGAGGCCATGCGCATCGGCGACCACATTGCCATCATGGATGCCGGCAGGATCGTTCAGGTGGGGAACCCGGAAGAGATCCTGGTCAACCCGAAGACCGAGTACGTGGCCAAGTTTGTTGAGCACGCCGACCCCACCGGCGTCATCACCGCGGAAACCGTCGCCCTGCCGTTCACCGACCGCTACTTCAACAGGATACGCGAAGAGGGCGGCAACCAGGTCTGGAACCGCACCGGCTACACCGATGTGGAGTTCCACGTGGACGCCGATGGCCATCTCGCGCAGATGCGCTGCGAGGGTAACGAGGTAGCGCTCCAGGAGCTTGAGGAGAAGGTCACCGAAACCGGCGGCGCTCCCGAACGCCACACGGACGCCGCTGTCCACTGCACCACGGACACCGTGCTCAAGCGGGTACTGCGCGGGCGTGCCTACTCGGAGCTTCCGGTCGTCGTCCAGGACGCCGAAGGGCGCCTGAAGGGCATCATCGACGAACCGGAGCTGATTCACGGCATTCTCGAGAAACACGGTTACGCACAGGACGACTGAGGCTTACATCATGAATGATCTGATCCCGATGCTCGGCGGTTCCCTGGGCAACCCGTTTGAGCTGATCGACATGCCCATCGATGACTGGGTGACCCAGTTCGTCGACTGGATGGTGGACACTTTCCGCGGGTTTTTCCGGACCTGGGTGAGCCCGCCGGTCAAGACCGTCATGGAGTGGGTCCAGTGGCTGCTCACCTCCACGCCGCCACTGGCCTTACTGGCCGGTCTGTTCGTCCTCGCCTGGCGCGCCGCCTCCTGGAAGGTGGGTGTATTCGCCGTGCTTGCCTTTGCCTTCATCGGCTTCATGGGCGTCTGGGACGAGCTGATGACCACCCTTTCGCTGGTGATCACCTCGGTACTGTTCTGTCTGATCATAGGGGTGCCCATAGGCATCCTGTGCTCGCGCAAGGACATGACCTACACCCTGGTGCGGCCGATACTGGACATCATGCAGACCACCCCGCCCTTCGTTTACCTGGTGCCGGCCGTCATGCTGTTCAGCATCGGCAACGTGCCCGGGCTGATCGCCACCATCATCTTCGCCATGCCGCCAACCATCCGCCTGACCAACCTGGGCATCCGCCAGGTACCCGGGCAGTATACAGAGGCGGCCACCGCCTTCGGCTCCACGCCGCGCCAGATCCTGTGGAAGGTACAGGTGCCGCTGGCCATGCCGACGATCATGGCGGGCCTGAACCAGACCATCATGCTGGCGCTGTCGATGGTGGTGATCGCGGCCATCATCGGCGCCGGTGGGCTCGGGCTTCTGGTGTTCCAGGGGCTGAACCGGCTTGATATCGGCCAGGCCTTTGTTGGCGGGCTGGGAATTGTGCTGCTGGCCATGGTGCTCGACCGGATCACCCAGGGCCTGGGTGAGAAGGCGCCGGGCAGCCGGGCCAGCAGTGATGACTGACAACCACCTGTGAAGTGCGGGTGCCGCCGGCATCCGTAGGACGACACAGCTCACAACGACGTGAGTCCAAAAAGAGCAATACGGAGGAACGTATTATGAAACGCCTGAAATCCATTTCGCTGAAAGCGCTGGCGCTGGCCCTGGTGGGCTCTCTGGCGCTCAGTGCCCAGGCCGACGATCACGACATGCCCGGTGAGGGCGTAACCGTCCAGCCGGCTGTGGCTACATGGACCTCCGCCATTCCGGTGAGCTGGGTCTATGCGGAACTGCTGACCGAGCTGGGCTATGACGTCCAGGATCCGATTTCCCTCCAGAACCCGGTGGCCTACCTGGCCATGAGCGAGGGCGACGTGGACTACTGGCCCCACGGCTGGTTCCCGCTGCACAACCCGCAGCTGCCCGACAACTGGGACGACAAGGGCACCATCTTTGACCCGCTGTGCAAGGGCTGCGGCATCCAGGGCTACCTGGTGAACAAGGAAGCCGTTGAGAAGTACGACATCGAAGGCATCATGGACATCGTTGAAAACGAAGAGATCCGCAACGCCTTTGACCACGACGACGACGGCAAGGCCGAGCTCTACGGTTGCCCGCCCGGCTGGGGTTGCCACGAAGGCATCAACGCCATGATCGACAAGTTCGAGCTTGGCGATCGCATCGACCACGTGGATGCCGGCTATTCCGCGAACTTCACGGAAGCCATGTCCCAGATCGAAGAGGGCAATCCGACCCTGTACATGACCTGGGGCCCCAGCGCCTGGATCCTCAAGCTGGTACCGGGTGAGGACGTGATGTGGGTCAACGCGCCCGGCATCGTCGAAGACGAGAACGAAAAGGCTTCCGGCATCACCGGCGCCGTGACTGATCCCATCGAGATGGGCTTTGTTGCGGCTGACATCCAGGTCGCCGCCAACAACAACTTCCTCAAGGAGAACCCGGCCGCCGAGGAACTGTTCCGTCAGGCGGAGGTACCGCTGAAGTGGATCAGTCAGGTTGACGGCCAGATGAGCGAGGAAGACCTGGACGACTCTGAAGTCCGGCCCCTGGCCGCCAAGTGGATCGATGAGAACCGCGACAAGGTCGACAAGTGGCTGAAGGCAGCCCGCGAAGCGGCCAAGTAAGCCAGCATCGATCCATCGGGATCAGAAGGGGGCTCTGCGGAGCCCCCTTTTTTGTGCCCGGTTACCGCGCCGGCGTGCAGGCCAGCCGGTAGGCGGCCGGCGTGACCACCAGTGCAATCACCGTCGCCAGTAGCAGGCCCACGCCAAAGGTCTGGGCAAACGGCGGCCAGAGGGTGCCGCCGGCGACCATCAGCGGCACCAGCCCCCCGAAGGTGGTCATGGTGGTCGAGCCAATGTGCCGGAACGTGGAGCCGGTGATCACATCGACCATGGCGGCGGCATCACCGCTGCGCGCATGCTCATCGTCATCCAGGGCGGCAACCATGATGATGGTGGCGTTGATGGCCACACCCACCAGCCCCATGATCCCCACAATGATGATGAAGCCGAAGGCATGCCCGGTCAGCGCCAGGGCCAGCAGGCCCAGACCGAAGGCCTGGGCACCGCTGAAGAAGACGATCGCCGCCCGCCGGAAGGAATTGAACGTCAGGGCCACGGCCGCAACCATCATCAGCACCAGGATGGCCACCGAACTCAGAAGCCGGGTGACGGCCTCGTTGCGCTCCTCGGCCTCGCCGCCGGTCTCCAGCCGGTACCCCGGCGGCAGGTCCAGCTCCGTCTCCAGCCTGTCCTCAAGGCGCCGCATCACCGTGGGTGCCAGCTCCCCCACCTCGAGATAACCGCGCACCAGCTGCACCCGTTCGCCCTGGCGCCGCTGGATGCGCCGCCACGATGGGGTCAGCTCCTGCTCCGCCAGGGTAGCCACCGGGATACCGCCCCGGCCCTCGCCGCCGCGGATCAGCGCACTGCCAAGCATACTGCTCTGGCCACGCCAGGGCTCCGGGTAGCGCACCTGCACCGGCATCTGCTCGGTCTCCTCCAGCATGAAGCCGCCCTCGCGCCCACTGAGCAGCGCGTTGAGCTGGCCGGCAACGCTTTCCGCGTCCAGCCCCAGTGCCGCGATCTCTTCCTGGTCCGGCGTCAGCTCGATGCGGGGCTGATCCCGGTTGACCAGGGTGTGCACATGGGTCACTTCCGGCAGATCGTGCATGAAGCCGGCAATGCGTTCGCCCAGGTCCGCCAGCACCGGCAGTTCCGGGCCATAGAGACGCAGCTCCAGGGGCGCGGCTACCGGCGGGCCCTGTTCGTAGCGCCGCACCAGCGTCTGGGCCTCAGGGAAGGCCTCATCAAGCCGTTTCTGCAGCGCCCGGATCGCCGGGATCGTCCGGTCCGAACCGGCGGTATCCACGATCGCCTGGATGAAGGCGGGATTGCTGTCCTCGCGCCCCACCAGGTTGTAATAGACCTTGGGCGCGTTGCCGCCCGCGACCATCCAGACGTCCTGTACCCCCTCCACATCACGGATGACGGGGGTCATGCGCTGCGCCACGTTGCGCGCGCGATCCACGGAGGCCCCGGGTTCCAGGCGGACCTGGATATGGAACTGGTCCCGGTCCGCCGCCGGGAAGAAACTGATCGGCAGCATCGGCAGGATCACCGCGCCGCTGATGGGCAACAGCAGTGTCAGGCCAATGGCGATGACCGGGCGCCGCAGCGTGATCCCGATGAAGGCGCGCAGCCACCGCATGGCCGGCCCCGGGCCCGAGGCGGAGACGGCGGTCTGCCCGGTCAGAAGCAGTGGGCTCATGGCGGGAATCACCAGCAACGCCACCAGGTAGGAACTGATCAGCGCCAGGATCACCGCAATGGCCAGCGGCCCCACGAACTCGCCCGCCCCGCCGGGCATGAGCACAATGGGCATGAACGCCAGGATGGTGGTGAGCGTGCTGGCCAGCAGCGGCCCCGCGAAGTGGCGCAGCGTCCAGCGCACGGCCTGGGTGTGCGATTCCCCCTGGCCCAGGCGCTCACGCAGGGCATTGGTGACCACGATGGCGTTGTCCACGATCAGCCCGATGGCCACGATGATGCCGGTGATGCTGATCTGGTGGATGTTGACCCCGAAGACCCGGAAAAGGCTGAGCACCAGCAGCATGGTCGCGGGAATGGCCAGCCCCACGGCGAGCGCGCCACGCCAGCCCAGGGTCAGGAACAGCAGCGCCACCACAATGACCAGCCCCATCAGGAGATTGCCGACCACGCCTTCCAGCCGTTCCTGGGTATACAGGCTCTGGTCGAACAGGACACGGGCTTCAACGCCGTCCGGCAGTTCCGCCCGCATCCCATCCAGCACGCGCCTGGCCCGCTGCGACCAGCTGTCGATGCGGCCACCACCGGCCATGCGGGCGCCCACCAGAATGGTTTCCTCACCGTTGAGCAGGGCATGCTGCTCCGGCGGATCGGCCACGCCCCGCTCGACGTCCGCCAGGTCGCCCACTTTCAGGCGCTGGCCCTCGTCGATGCTGATGGTCACATCCCGGACCCGCTCCAGGGTCGCGAAATCCCCCTGCAGCGTAACCGCCCGGCGCGACTCGCCGTTGTCCAGAACACCCGCCGGGCGGCGGGCGTCGGAACCGGCCACCCGCCGCGCCATGTCCCCGGCGGACAGCCCGAGCTGCGCCAGCTCGGCCGGATCCGCGTGCAGGCGGATCACCTCGGCAGCACGTCCGAACAGGTTGGTATAGTCGGTCCCTGGCATGGCCCGGAAGCGCTCTTCCAGGCGATCCGCATGGCGCCCCAGGGCGTTGTGGCTGATGCCCGGATCCTCACGGGTCAGCGCGATCACCATGGAAAAGGCGTAGAAGCGGTCATCGATCAGCCGGGGGCGTGATGCCTGGTCCGGCAGGTCCGGGCGGGCGTCCGCAAGCTTGTCCCGCACCCGGCTCCAGACGGGTTCAACCTCGGTCACCTCCTCAAGGAGCTCAATGGCGATGCTGGAGACCCCCTGGCGGGAGGCGGAGGAGAGCACCTTGACCTCCTTGAGGGTACGGATCTCGTCCTCAAGCGTCTGGGTGACCAGTGCCTCGACCTGTTTCGGGTCCGCGCCCGGGAAGGTGGTCAGGACGCGGGCGTTGCGCGCCGTGATGCGCGGGTCCTCGAGGCGCGGCAGGGTCTGGATGGCCGCCAGCCCGGAGACGATCAGAAGCCCCACCACCATCACCAGCAGGCGGCGGTTGAACAGCAGTCGCTCAATCACCGTCGCCGCCCTCGTCCGCAATGCTCACACGCTGGCCGGGCACCACCCGGTGGGTGCCGCCATCAACCACGTCCATATCCGCCTCGAGTGGGCCCCGGACCAGAACGCGCCCATCGTGGCTGTAGAGCCACTCCACGTTCACGCGCCGGATACGGTGGGCCTCGTCCCCGTCCGGCTCCACAACCAGCACGGCCCAGAGGCCGGAACGCGCCCGGGTCAGCGCGGATTCAGGCAGGACATGACCGCTTTGCGACACTTCGGTGGCATGGCGCAGATGGGCGATCTGCCCCGGCACCACCGGGGCGCCGGCATCCAGGGCCACGCGCAGGGTGCGTGTGCGCCGCGCCCGATCCAGCTCCGGAAGCCGTTCGAGCACAGTGCCTTCGAGCGACTGGCCGCCCACCCTCAGCGGCACCCGGTCACCGCTGCTGTAGGCGGCGGCCGTGCCTGCCGGCATGCCGATGCGCGCCTCCAGGCTCGCGGGATCCAGCACCCGGAAGGCCGACGTTCCGGGTGAGACCAGATCGCCCTGGTCCACCAGCCGGCGGGCCACAACGCCATCGAAAGGTGCCCTGAGCCGCGCATCATCCAGGTTGGCCTGGACCCGGTCGCGACGTCCCTCAAGCCCCTGGAGCTGGCCTTCCAGGCGCCGGCGCTCCGCCTCGGCCCGATCCACATCACGCTGGGTGCTGGCGCCATCACGGCGCAGGTTGCGCTGGCGTTCCTCCTCCTGGCGTGCCAGATCCAGGCTGGCACGGATGGCGGCCATCTCGCCCTCTACTTCCTTGAGGGAGGCACTGAGGCGGCGCTCGTCCAGAACCGCGAGCACCTGGCCCTCCGCCACGGTGTCACCTTCCCGGACCTCGATGCGGGCCACCCGCCCTTCCGGCTCAAAGGCCAGGGTGCTGGCCTGTCGCGGCTCCACCAGCCCGGTATGGCGGGTCACCTGCGGGAAGCGTTCCACCGCCTCGGGCGTGCTGACGCTGACGGGCAGCAATCGCTCATCCCCGGCTTCCACGGTGGTCTGTGTGCTGGCCCAGGCACGCAGGATGATCAGGGCCAGGGCAAGGACCGCGAGTGCCACCAGCACGCGCGATCGTTTCCAATGGTCTTTCATGGTCAGGCTTCCCGGCTGTTCTGTTGTTGTACTGCTCGGTAAAGGATCCGCGGCGAAAGCTTAACAGAAGGAAACCCGTAGCACCCTACCTATCCGGCAGATCACCATGACCTGAATCACAGGCGCAACTGGAATCCAAAGTCTTGCATCACCTCTCAGATCCACGCGCGCGGTGGGTGGTACGCTTGCTGGTCGGAACCGGGATACCACGAGTGAATGCCATGGGAATGAACACCCGCGCCTGTATCCTTTGTCTGCTGACCGTGCTGCTGAGCCTTGGCGGCTGCGCAGTCCACCAGTCCATCGGCCATGATGCCGGCGCCTTCCTGCGGGATGTGGACGGACAGCGCTTTCGCCCCGTGCCCCAGGATGAGTGGGACAGCAGCAACCATGCCCTGCTCTATGTGTACCGCCCGCAGTCCGACTGGGGGGACGCGGAACTCATGGCCCCGAGCTTCTACGTGGATGGCCACCACTACGTGAACCTGCGCAGCGGCGGCTATACCTGGCTCGAAATCCTGCCGGGCACACGGGAACTCGACATGCACCGTCCCTTCTTCGGCATTGAGGGAGTCGGCTCGCCCTTCTCCCACATCCTGGATGCCGAACTGGAAATGCAGGCCGGGGAACTCTATTTCCTGCGCTACTCCGAAGTGAGCGAAACCAGCGCCACCGACTCCCGCCTTCCCGATGATCATCCCCTGAGCCGGGGCAGCGCGCGCCTTGTGGCCCAGGAGGCCGCCATGGAGGAACTGCGCAAGACACGCTTCATGGAGAGCGTTCTGCTGGCCACCAACCATGCCGGCACCTCCATCGTTGCGGACAACCGCGAAGCGGATTACGGGCGTCGGCGCGACGCGCTCAGGGAGGAGCGCAAGGCGGAGATCGAACGCATGAAGGAGCAGGGCCACTACGAACCCGCTCCCTGGTACTGGCCATGGGGGGGTGGCCCCACCGAACCGCTGGAAACGGACCGCCAGCTGCGGGAACTTGAACGGGAGCGTGCGCAGCGGCTGGCCGCCGCCGAAGGTGACGGCCACTGGTGGTGGCCGTTCTGAGCGCCGTCCCGTAGTATGGTGGGGTTATGAGCGCCAATACGATCTCCCTCAACCGCAACACGGATCAGCTTCCGGACGACGGGCGCCCCGTATGGCTGTTCGGTTACGGCTCACTGATCTACAAGGCCGGTTTTGACTACCTCGAAACCCGCCCCGCCACCATCCGGGGCTGGAAGCGACGCTTCTGGCAGGGCTCCCACGACCACCGGGGTACTCCCGGGAACCCCGGCCGCGTGGCCACCCTGGTTGCAGACGCCCAGGCCTGCTGCACCGGCCTGGCCTACAGGGTCTCGCCGGATGTGTTCGAGCAGCTGGACGTGCGCGAGAAGAACGGCTATCTGCGCCTGATCCGCCCTCTCAGGCTGGACGATGGCAGCGACGTGGAAGGCCTTGTCTACATCGCCACCGACGACAACGCGGCCTGGCTGGGGCCGGCTTCAGAGGCCGCCATTGCACGGCATGTGGCCGCTTCCGAGGGGCCGAGCGGACCCAACAGTGACTACGTGCTGGAACTCGCCAACGCCCTTCGGGCCATGGACGTGGATGATCCGCATGTCTATGGAATTGAACTGCATCTCAGGGCTGTTCTTGATGAGGATCATAAACCCACCTATAGTAAGACCCAGTCCCCTGAGACCTGATGAGTCAATCACGTGTCCCATAATGACAAAAAAAGATCCGTCAGGGGCCCGAGCACAACCGAGCCCGCTCTCATCGTTGCTGCAAGACGACTGCGCACCGACTTCCAGCTCTCAATCATCACGCTGCTGGGCGCTGCAGCCCTGTTCGGCATTGTTCCCTTTGGGGTCTACCGCTTCCTGGAAACCAACTACATTGCCGGCATTGCCGACTCACTGATCTCCTTCGGCATCATCAGCAGCGTGATCTACGCATGGCTGTCCGGCGATACTGAGAGGACCGGTTTCGCCCTGGCGGTCTTCTGCTGTGTGGCAGGCGCGGTCATCGGTTCCATCCTGCCGCATGTGGGGCACCTGTGGAGCTACCCCATACTGGTCGCCAGCTTTTTCCTGACACGGCCGGTCATCGCCATCGCCCTCAACACAGCCATGGTCCTGGCCATCGTCATTTATGGCACCTCCCTGCCCTCGGGAGAGAGCCTCTGGGCCTATTTTGCGACGGCCACGGTGGTCAGCGCCTGCGCCTTCATCTTCGCGATCCGGAACCAGCAGCAGCGCCGGGAAATGGCAGTTCAGGCCCGCCGTGACCCACTGACCGGCGTGCGCAATCGCCGTTCCATGGACGATGCCCTGCAGCTGGCCGTCTCCACTGCCAGCCGCACCGGAACCCCCTATGCGCTGGTCATGCTGGACCTGGACCATTTCAAGGCCATCAATGACAAGCACGGCCACGGCCTGGGCGACGAGATTCTGGTCAACCTGGCCAGAATGGTGGAGCGCAATACCCGCCAGAGCGATCAACTCTTCCGCTTCGGTGGCGAGGAATTCGTGCTGCTCATGCCGGGCGTGGACCCGGACGGCATGCGAGCCGTGGTCCAGGGCCTGCGCCAGAAGATCCGCTCCACCCTGAGAAGCCCCGACGGTCCTGTTACCGCCTCCTTTGGGGCGGCTCAGCTGGGAGCGGATGAAAGCTGGGAGGACTGGTTGAAGCGCGCCGATGACGCACTCTACCGGGCCAAGTACAGCGGGCGGGACTGCGTGGTGATCGCCGGCGACGGCGAACCGGCAGGCGGCTGAGACCTCAGCCCACCAGCCAGACCCGGTTTCCGGAGCGCTGCACCCGCCCCTCATCCATCAGTTTCTCCAGGTGCGCCTCCAGGGACCGGGCGGCCACCGGATGGATCGCGGCCGGCACGTCATCATAGACCCGGGGCAGCAGCGTTTCCGTTGCAATGCCTTGCGCCTCCCCGGCCAGGCAGCTCAGCACCTTGTGCTCGCGGCGATGGCGGTGGGTGAGCAGGTAGTCGAACACCGCCCAGGGATCGGCCATCAGCTGGCCATGCCCCGGCAGCAGATGCTGCACCGGCTCATCCAGAAGGCGGCGCAGCGTGGCCAGATAGTCCCCCAGGTGCCCGTCCGGCGGATCAATGACCACCGTGGAGGATTGCATGATCAGGTCGCCCGCCAGCAGCAGTCCCTCCGGTTCCCACAGGAAGGCCAGATGATTGCCGGCATGCCCGGGTGTGTGCAGCACCCTCAACCCCGGCACCAGGTAGTCACCGTCCACAGGCTCATGATCCGGCTCAAGACCGTAATCGTGATGTCCCAGGCCCCCGGCAGGGCGCCGGAATACCAGGGAGGCACCGGTGCGCTCACGCAGCCGATGGCTTGCCGGCGTGTGGTCCAGATGGGTGTGGGTGAGCAGGATGCGGTCGATACGGCCGCCGGTGGCGGCAAGAATGGCCTCCACGTGACCGTCATCATCCGGCCCCGGGTCCACCACCAGAATCTCCCCCGCCATGCGCAGGATGTAGGTATTGGTGCCCGGCCCCGTCATGACCCCCGGATTGGGGGCCGTCAGGCGGGTGATGGCGGGCGTGATCGCCACCGCCTCGCCCGGCTCGATGCGACCGGTTGTGTGACCGCCGGCTCCGGGGTCCAGGAAACGGGCTTCGTCATAACCGGGCGCCCCTGCCACAAGGCTGCCATTGCGGATCGGCCAGTCCTCTGACGGCGCCTCATAGGGAGCCAGGTCCGCCAGTGAGGCGAGCAGGTCGGCCACGTCCCGGAACCCCTGGAGCTGCCTCAGCGTGCCCAGGGTCGGCGGCACCAGCAGGCGTTCACCGCGGCCATGCTCCTCCAGGGCCTGTTCCGGCGTCAGCCAGAAGGCCTCAATGGTTTCCGTACCATCCGGCCAGGCAGCCTGCCCCGCCGGTACCGGGGCCAGGAAGAAACGGGTATCAAAACGCCTCGGTGGACCCGGCGGGGTGATCCAGCGCCCCAGATAGACGAGTTCCCCGGCGGCAGGCGTCAGGCCGGTACGCCGGCAGTAGTCCGCCAGCCCCTGCTCGCCGGCATCCAGGCGCCGCCGTTCATCGAGCTCCGGGACTGTGTGCGTGGCCAGCTTGCCGGCACTGTCCCGGACCACCAGCACACCCGCTTCCTCAAAGCACTCCCTGAGCGCGGTGGTGCGATCCACCGGCGCCTCATCCAGCTCACTGACCGCCCCGCCCGGGAACACGTCGAATCCGGGGAGGAAGACCACGTCGCTGGTGCGCCGCAGCAGCAGTACTTCCGGGCCATCGGCGCCATCGCGCGCCAGCACCAGCGTCGCCGCCTCACGGATCTCGGCCATGGCCATTCAGCAGGTCGCCTCCATCGCTATCTTGCCCCGGGTATGCCGGGTTTCGATGTGACGATGGGCGTCCTCGGCATGATAGAAGGGGTAAACCCTGTCCACGTGAACCCTGAGCCGGCCCTCATTCACCCACTGGCGCAGCACGTCCAGGTCCGCCCGATTCGAGCGCACAATGACCAGCCGGTTGCGCTTCTGGAGACCCAGCCTGGCCAGTCCCTCCGCGGGCAGGCTGTGACCGCTGGGAATGGTATTCACATAGCGCCCACGGCGAGCCAGGGTGTCGCTGAAATCACCGGCGTGGTAATTGCCAAAGACATCGAAGACCACATCGAAAGGACCGGGAATGGCGGGCGCCGGTGTCTGCTGGTAGTCCACGGCCTCGTTCGCGCCGAGATCACTCACGAACTTCAGGTTGCGCTCACTGCACACGGCAGTGACATGGCAGCCGAGATTGCGGGCAATCTGCACCGCGAAGTGGCCCACCCCACCGCTGGCGCCATTGATCAGAACCCGCTGCCCTGGCTGGACACCGGCGCAGTCGCGCAGTGCCTGAAGGGCGGTCAGCCCGGCCAGAGGAATGGCCGCGGCCTCGGTGAACGACACCCCCTCCGGACAGGGCGCGACCTCATCCGCCTCCAGCACCGCGTACTCGGCGTGGACGCCACCATGGAAACGGTTGCTCATGCCGAACACCGGCTGCCCCACCTCCAGGCCGCGGACCCGGTCCCCGATCTGGGTGATCTCACCGGCCATGTCCAGACCGCTGACGCGCGGCAGGGGTTCACGGTCAAGAAACCGCAGAAAGGAACGGAACACCCCTTTGCGCAGCAGCACATCCTTGGGGTTCAGCCCACCGGCCCGGACACGCACCAGGACCTGGCCGGGGCCAACGCCTGGCTCCGGCCAGTCATCCACCCATTCCAGTACACTGGGTTGTCCATAGGCCCTGTAGATGATGGCTTTCATGGCGGCGCTCCCTGACCAGCGGCACGGACTTTACGCCATTGTAGCCTTCAACCGGCAGAATTTCCTGTGTCATTACAGGCCCGTATCATTTCCACGGGCCTGAACGCCGGATGCCCCTGTGTTGTCACGGATTGCGGTACTCCGCCTTCGGCCCCAGGTAGTACCACCAGTTCACGACCAGGCAGACCGCGTAGAAAATGGCAAAGGCATAAAGCGCGTTCTCCGGCGTTGTCGCCTTGATCTGCTCGCCGAACACCTTCGGAATGATGAAGGCACCGTAGGCGGCGACCGCCGAGGTCCAGCCCAGAACCGGTCCGGCCTGTTCACTGTTGAATACCTGGGCAATGGTCCGGAAAGTGGAACCGTTACCAATGCCGGTGGCGGCGAAGAGCACCAGGAAGAGCGCCAGGAAGGGCATAAAGAACTCCTGCGGCGACTGCGAGGCATACGCCAGCTGCATGAAGTAGGCCACGCCCAGGGAACTGGCGATCATAACCATCGCCATGATGCCCGTGACCCGGGCGCCGCCGACCTTGTCCGCAATCCAGCCACCCACGGGGCGGATCAGCGCGCCGATGAACGGACCCATCCAGGCCCACATCAGCGCCGAGGGCCCGTCCGGGTTGGGGGTGTCATGGGTCATGACACCATCCACCATGATGTGCTGATACCCGAAGATGACCTTGATCGCCAGCGCAAAGCCCGCTGAAAAACCAATAAAACTGCCAAAAGTCATGGTGTAGATCAGGCTCATGACCCAGGTGTGCTTGTTGGAGAAGATCCTGAACTGGCGCTGCAGATTCGGCTTGATCTCACCCGGGATCAGTTTGAGCAGCATCACGGTGGTGAAGAGGATGCCCGCAATAACCGGCCACTTCACCCAGTCCGGCGTGCCCAGGCCAACAGGATCGGGAAGAATGATGTAGAGCCCGATCGCTGCCGTGAAGAAACCGATCAGCAGCATGCCGGTAATCTTGCCGAAGGCGCTGAGTGGGCTGCCGATGTTCGGGGACACCGCCTCGGTGCGGATATTGTCCATGCCGAACCAGCCCGCAAAGGCCAGGGGAATCAGGAACAACAGCCAGACATAACCGGCGTTGTGAATATAGGTTTCGCTACCGGCGGGAATCTTGCCGATCAGGGTGCCGGAACCGTTTTCCAGGACCATGGGAGCGCCACCGAAAACACCGATGGTCATGAACAGCGGCACCAGAATCTGCATCGTCGTAACACCGGCGTTACCCAGCCCGGCATTGAGCCCCAGTGCCAGGCCCTGCTTTTTCTTGGGGAAGAAAAAGCTGATGTTCGACATGGAGGAGGCGAAGTTGCCGCCGCCGATACCCGAGAGGAAAGCCAGGATCTGGAAGACCCAGAGCGGGGTTTCCTTGCTCTGCAGGGCCAGGCCCGTTCCGATGGCCGGAATCATGAGCAGGGCCGTGGTGAAGAAGATGGTGTTACGACCACCCGCAATGCGGATGAAGAAACTGCTGGGAATCCGCAGTGTGGCGCCAGTCAGGCCGGCAATAGCCGTCAGCGTGAAGAGCTCTTCCTTGGGGATCGGGAAGCCCAGATTGTCCATCTGGACCGTAATGATCCCCCAGTAGAGCCACACCGCAAAACCGCACAGCAGACTCGGGATGGAAATCCACAGGTTGCGGTTGGCGATCTTCTTACCCTTCGACTCCCAGAAGTCTGGGTCTTCGACATCCCACTTATTGAGTTCACCCATAACAAGGCTCCGGATCAATCTGAATGAATCGGGTTTCGCGGGAGGCCCGGCCTCCCGCCTCTGTCTCAGCTTTTCGCGGCATGCCCCTCACGCCCGTAATCAAGCTGGATTTCCGGGAGGTAGCGGGCGCTTTCCTCTTCACCACGCTCCGGATAGCGACGCCGCTCCATGCGTACGATGGCGCCGTGCATCCACAGCAGAGAGACCAGCACCAGGAGGAAGAGCAGCATGAAGCAGCTTGTCCACACACCCAGAAGGTCATTCAGGGCGCCAAAGATGATCGGCAGGAAGAAACCACCGAGGCCACCGATCATGCCAACCAGGCCGCCCACGGACCCCACATGGTCCGGATAGTAGACGGGGATGTGCTTGTAGACCGCCGCCTTGCCAAGCGACATGACAAAGCCAAGCACAACGGTAATCAGTGCGAAGAGCGCGAGCGGTACACCAAAGGAGAATTCAATGGGGCCATCAATGCCCTGAATGATGTAGCGGGTCTGTGGGTAGCTCAGGACAAAGAGGCAGAGCAGGGAAACGCCATAGGTCCAGTACATCACCGCGCGGGCGCCGATCCTGTCGGACAGCCAGCCTCCCAGGGCCCTGAATACCGAGGCCGGAAGCGCGTAGACAGCGGCCAGCATGCCTGCCTGCTCCAGGCTCAGGTCATAGACACTGACGTAGTAGTTGGGCAGCCATGAAGCGAGAGCCACAAAGGCGCCAAAGACAAAGAAGTAGTACAGCGAGAAACGCCAGACCTGCAGCTTCTTCAGGGGCGCCAGCTGCTCCTTCACCGGCATGGGCTGGCTGCCCTCTTCGGCACGGCGCGTGAGGCGCGGGTCATTCTCGGTCATGAACCAGAAAAGCACCGCCATGCCAGCAAGAATGGCGGCATAGACCTGGGCCGTCATCTCCCAGCCAAGCGCCACAACCAGGAAGGGCGCGCCGAAGTTGGTGACAGCGGCACCGACGTTACCGGCCCCGAAAATGCCAAGGGCCGTCCCCTGGTGCTTTTTGTCGTACCACTCCGAGGTGTAGGCAATCCCGACAATGAAGGAGCCGCCGGCCAGCCCGATGCCCAGAGCGGCAACCAGGAAGAGGCCATAGGTTGTAACCGTGGAAAGCAGGAATACCGCCACGGACGTGGCCAGCATCAGGATCGTGAAGACCAGCCGCCCACCAAAGCGTTCCGTCCACATGCCAAGGAAAATCCGACTGATGGAGCCGGTCAGAACGGGTGTCGCGACAAGAAGCCCGAACTGCGTATCCGACAGTCCAAGGTCCTGCTTGATCTTCACCCCGATCACGGAAAAGATTGTCCAGACCGCAAAACAGACGGTGAACGCCAGAGTGGAAAATGCGAGCGCCTTGTGGGCTCGCGGTGGGTCGTAATCGTGTTCACTCAGCATCGTCAGCTCCTGTTCAATCAGCGGCCACACAGCACTTTGTGACCTTCCGGCACAGAGTAACCAGAAAAGGAGCATTTTAAATACCGTTTTATTTCCAAATAATCAGGGCTTTACCCATATAGGGGTAGGCCGGGATAGGTTGAGGTAGGTCAAAACGGCCTCAGGGCGGCGGCCAGCATGTGCACACCCTTGACGATATGATAGAACTCCATGGTCGACTCCCGGCACTAAGATTTATTTAGCAAACATCTTTACTGGGTTACACTGACGCTGTCACGCGATACGGCAGCAGCACAATGGCGGACTGTCTGATGCTCATCAAAGCGTTCTGGCGCCTGCTCGCATCCCTGGCGGTGCTCCTGGGCGCCCTGGGGGTGGCCCTTCCGGGCCTGCCCACGGTGCCCTTCCTGCTGCTGGCCGCCTGGGCGGGGAGCCATGGCTGGCCGGAACTGGAGCAGCGCCTGCTGGATCATCCGACCTACGGCCCTTCCATCCGGGCCTGGCGTGAACAGAGGGCCGTTCCCAGAAGGGCGAAATGGGCCGCCTCCGTGCTGATCGCGATCAGCGTGACCATGCTGGTGGTCTCGCCGGCGCCGGCGCTGCTGCGCTGGGCGCTGCCACCGTTCCTGCTGTGCGTCACGATCTGGCTCTGGAGTCGACCCGATGGCTGAACCG